>DASYEY010000127.1:0-37296 GCA_036498725.1 Verrucomicrobiia bacterium
CTGGCCAAACCGGATTTTTTCGCCTCGCCCGCTAAAATTCACCAATAAACGCGGGCAGATCTTCACCTTTCACGCTCTGTTTTCCGTTCGGAGAACATCTATACTTTTGTAGATGCCCAGGCTCCATTCATTTTTAGTAAAGTCATAAGTCTTTTGAATGGTAACACCCAATCACCAATATTATGAAATCAACTTCAAATCGGCTGCTGCCAAGTTTGATCATTGTGCTTGCCGCAATCACATCCGGTCGCTGGCAACTGACCCCGGCTTGTGCCCAGGGCACCACCTTCACATATCAAGGCTGGCTAAACGATGGCGTGAATCCAGCGAACGGGTTTTATAATTTGCGTTTTGCGCTTTACGATTCAACCAATCTGCCTGGCAATCTGATCGCCGGTCTGCTGACCAATTCCGCCACGGGTGTCACGAACGGCTTGTTCACAACCACGCTCGATTTCGGGAACGGCGTTTTTACCGGAACCAATTACTGGCTGGAAGTTGCGGTGCAGACGAATGGCGGCAGCATCTTTTCCGTTTTGAGTCCGCGTCAGGCCATCACGCCGGCGCCGTATGCGCTTTACGCTCCGAGCGCGGGCAACGCCGTTTTTGCCGCAACCGCCAATTCTGCCGCCACAGCCACGACCGCAACGGTGGCGAATGCCATCGGTTCCATCGCCAACACCAATGTGGCGCAACTCAACGTGCCGAACACGACGGTTCCAGCCGCCGGAGCCGTGACAGTGGTCAGCGGATTTATCGTGGCCGCAAATGTATCAAACGGCGGTTCCGGCTACCCGACCGCACCGGCAGTCACGGTCGCGGATGCCAGCGGTTCCAATGCGGTGATTACTGCCGCAGTGGCGAACGGCACGGTAACCGGCCTGACGGTGCAAAGCGCGGGGAATAACTATTCCGCCAACGCCGCCCTGGTCATCGCCCCGCCGCCGAGCAACGCCACGCAAACGTTTGCCAGCATCAATAATTTCACCGGCGTGAACACTTTTTCGGGAACGCTCAATGCGAATAATCTGTATCTGCCGGCGGGGACGGCGAATGCCGGCAATATTTATTCAGGCGGAAATTTATTGATCAGCACTTACGGCGGAAATTTCTTTGCGGGTGAATCGGCGGGCAACCTGACGGCCGGCGGCAACGCCGACGTTGGCGTGGGACAATCAGTTCTTCAAAATAATACCAGCGGTTATGACAATGCTGCGGTTGGTTATGCTGCCCTGCAGCGGAATACCATCGGTTATGACAATGTCGCCATGGGTTATGACGCGCTGACTGATAATACCACGGGACTTAAGAATACCGCCATCGGCTACGTTGCCCTAGCCAATAATAATGGCAGCGATAATACCGCGATCGGCAGTTACACCCTGTATGGCAATACCGGCGGCGGCGATAATACCGCCATCGGTCAGGCGGCATTAAACGGAAATCATACCGGCAACAACAATACCGCCGCGGGTTATGGTGCTCTCTACGTTTCAACTGGGTCCCAAAACAATGCCTTGGGCGTGCAGGCTTTGCAAAATTTGCTGACCGGCTCCTACAACATCGCCTTGGGCTATCAGGCCGGCAACAATCTGACGAATGGCAACAACGATATTTACCTCGGCAATGCGGGCATCACCAATGAAAGTGGCGTCACCCGCATCGGCACGGCGGGAACGCAAACGGCCGCTTACCTGGCGGGCACAATTTATGGCGACGGCAGCGGCTTGACCAATTTGAACGCATCGCAATTCACCGGCAGCGGGGTCGGAAATTCCGTGCAAGGGTCGGCCACGAATTCCATTGTCGCCACCGGATTTGGCAACGCCATTCAATCCGGGGCATATCTCTCATTCATTGGCGGCGGCCTCAACAATGTGATTCAAGCCGGCGCTTACAAGTCCACCATCGGCGGCGGCGACGGCAATCAGATTGTGGGCAATACTTATTCTGTGATTGCCGGCGGCCGCAATGGCTATATTGGAACTTTGGCCAACGACGCGGGAATCGCCAGCGGCACCGGAAATACCATTCAAGATGGCGCTTACAATGCCTTCATCGGCGGCGGCTTCACGAACCTCATTGGCACCAATTCTTATCGGGCGGTGATTGGCGGCGGCACGATGAATATTATTCAGACCAATTCATCCCATGCCGTTATTGTCGGTGGACAGAATAATTTGATTCAACCGAATGCATGGTATTCATTCATTGGCGGAGGGTCGCAGAATACAATTCAATCTCTTGCTACCAATGCCACTATCGGCGGCGGTTATGCTAACACAATTCAGTCAGACAATCGCTACGCCACTATCAGCGGCGGCGATGGTAATGTCATCCAGCCGAATTCCAGATTTTCAACTGTCAGCGGAGGAGATGAAAATTTAATCCAGGCGCAAATTGGTTTTATTGGCGGTGGTTGGAACAACCAAATCACGGCCAGCGGCTACATCGGAACCATCGCTGGCGGTTTTGCCAATACGGTCAGTGGAAATTATGGAACAATCAGTGGCGGACAATCAAACGTCGCCTCCAACAACTCTACGACGGTCGGGGGTGGCAATGGCAATTCCGCCAGCGCGACTGCGGCTACGGTGGGCGGCGGTTTGCAAAACCATGCGCCCGGTGCGGAATCGGTCGTGGCGGGCGGTTACGCGAATACGGCCAACAACGAATTCTCAACTGTGAGCGGCGGTGCGAGCAACCACGCGAATGGCGCCTGGTCAATGGTTCCCGGCGGAAACCAAAACCTTGCGCAAGGCAATTACAGTTTTGCTGCGGGCAATCAGGCGCAAGCGTTGCACGATGGCGCGTTCGTCTGGAGCGACGGCAGCGCGAATACGGTTTCCACCACCACGAATCAATTCATGGCGCGCGCGTCCGGCGGCGTGGTTTTTTATTCCAGCACGGATACCAACACGGGCGTCTCACTCGCGGCGGGCAGCGGTTCGTGGTCCTCCTTGAGCGATCGGAATGCCAAGGACGATTTCACGCCGGTTGATCCGCAGGAAGTTTTGGCACGCGTCAGTGCCCTGCCAATGCAGATGTGGCATTACAAAGCGCAGTCGCAATATATCCGGCATCTCGGCCCCGTCGCGCAGGATTTTCACGCCGCTTTCGGCCTGGGCGAAGACGAACGGCACATCAGCACGATTGATTCCGAAGGCGTCGCGCTGGCGGCAATTCAGGGACTAAACCAGAAGTTGGACGAAAAGGACGCGGAACTCCAAAAGCTCCGGCAACAAAATGATTCGCTGGCCAGCCGCTTGCATGAATTGGAGCTGGCCGTTCAATCGCTCGCGCAAAAAAAACAAGGTTTATGAAAACGTTGATCTTGATTTTATCCTGGTTGATCCCGGCCGCCGGCTTCGCGCAATCCTACTCGATTGACTGGCACAAAATCTCCGACGGCGGCGGGACGAGCACGAGCACCAACGGCCGGTTCAGTTTGAGCGGCACCATCGGCCAGCCCGATGCGGGCGGGGCGATGAGCGGCGCCAATTATTCTTTGACCGGCGGTTTCTGGAGTCTGGTTTCGGCGTTGCCAACGCCGGGCGCTCCAACGTTGCTGATTGCGCGCTCAGGCAACAGCATCATCATTTCGTGGCCGGACACGGGCAGCTACACCTTGCAGCAGAATTCCAGTTTGACCGGCGATAGTTGGACGGCGAGCGGATTTACGGTGACGACCGCCAACGGCACGAACCGCCTGACAATTTCTGCGCCAACGGGAAATCTGTTCCTCCGGTTGAAAGGCAAATGACCACGCCCAACCCCTGCTTTCCACACATGAACCAAAAACAATCAGCCGGGCAAACCAACGTTAAAAAAATTCCAACCTCCTTGCTGGCGATTCTGCTGCTCGGGTGGCTGCTGCCGGTGGCGGCCCGGGCGCAACCGTTGCAACAAAACTGGACGGCCTGGCAGGCGACCAGCGATCCGGGGATTGATGTGCGCTATGACCGTGACTCCCAGGTGTGGGTGACTTGGTGGTGGCAGTTCCGCAACCGTTATAACCAGAAGGCCATCATCCATTATCGCCGCTTATACGGAAATGGCCAGCGCATGGATGATCTGGCAATTGCCGATGGGAATGGTTTCGCCATGGATAACAACCTGGGGGGCGACTATAACCCCGCCATCCAGGTGATCAAAGTTGAACTCCCCGATTCCGTCAATTCCCGTTCGTCCGGTTCTGACAACCAGCCGGCAGCCAGCCAAACGGCGGCACAGGCACAGGCGCAGCAGCAGGAATTACAACAAAAATTGCAACAACAGCAGGCAGCGATCCGGCAGCAACAAGCCGACCTGGCCGCCAAACAACAGGCCGGCCTCGCCAAAATTCAATCTTATCAGGATGCCAGCGCCAGCGTTCAGAACGCCGGCAACCAGCTTTCCCAAATGCTTCAGGAACAACAGGCCAAAAATAACGCGGACTACGAACAACAAAAGCTCGAACGCCAGCAGGAGCGTTTGGAACGCGAGCAGGAAAGATTGCAGGAGGAAGCCAGCAAGACTCCCGAACAACGCGCTGCCGAAGAACAAGCACAGCAACAGCAGCAACAAGTGGAGCATGATATCCAATCGGAAAACCAAAAGAAAATTGCCGCGCTGATTCCGAGTTTTGCCGGCACATGGGAAATAGCCCCGGATTTCATCCGGCAGAATAACTGGAACAAAGCCGGCAGCAAATTGACGACGACGGGCAGCGGACAACTGAAGCTGTGGCTCACGGATTCGGGAACGCTTGCGGGCAGCGGCGGGTTCGAGCTGGATATGCACGGAGCGCCCGGAATGAGCGTCCAGCACGGCAAATATATGTTCAACATCAAGGCCATGAGCCTGGACGCCAATAACATTTCAATGTCAGACAATCAAGCGACGGTTAATTACTCGGGCGACTGCCAAAGAAGTTATTATGAACGCGGCCGGGTTTTCCTGCCCGCTGACAGTGTTGGCAATGTCGTAATAAATTTAACCCTCGGATTATTGGCTTCCCCCATAATGATTCCCGCTACATTCTTAAATGCGAACCGAGAAGCAAATAGCTTTCAAGGCCAGTTATATTTTTCACCCGATGAAAAGGTGTATCTCAATGCCATCAGTGAATTTTCCCAGGACCCCATTCCCCTTGAAAAGGTGAGCGACGCTTCGCGTTAGCCAAAGCCCGGCAACACGCCAATGAACACCCAGCGGATTATTCGAATTTTCGATGATGAAATCCTGAAATCTTTATGAAACGAACGCTCATCGGCACCCTTGCCTGCGGTTGGATGGCTTTGAGCCTTGTCCCCGTCCATTTGAGAGCGCAGCCGGCAAGTGAATTTCAGAATCCAGAATATATCCAGGTTTCCCAAAGGCGGTTGCTTACCATTATTGTGACCAATTCAGTCACTGCGAACCAGAACTATGATACAACCATCATTGAAAGAATTCCCCGGCCGGTTCCCTGGCGCGATGGCAAGACGTATGAAGGGTTGACCAATTTAAGTTTCACCCCCTCTCCGCCGGGCGGAATCTGGCTTAAGCCAGGCGTGAACGATGTATCAAAAAAAATTACGGCCACGCAGACCTGGCAGTGCAATCCGCAACCGGCCTGCCAATGGGAATGGCATTTTCATGGGCTGGCTGGACAAACCATCGTCACAACCAGCAAATACCAAATCGTCACGGCGTGGCGGCGTCTGCGGACGGAGAAGTTCCATTTGACCCTGGCGGAATTCGACGAGTTACCCCCGGATTTGAAGACGGCGGTTGATCAATTAAAGGCTTCGCTTCCAGCAAACGTCGTGGCGTTGTCTAAAACGATTGCGGGAAATGAAGATGACCCCGTCAAAATCATCCGGAAAATCAACGGCTGGTGCACAAAAAATGTTCCGCAACAGGCGAATGATTTAAGCGGTCACTACATCACCCGTTACAATATTCAAATTCCAATTAACGAGAAACGCGGTTGGTGCGGCCCAAGATCGTCAACGTTCCGGGCTTTATGCGCCGTTTACGGCATTCCGGCGCGCGAGGTCAGCGGCTACTGTCTCAAAAAATCTTTTAATTATTCCGGTGGCGAAATTAATTCAATGGCTGGCAGAACCCACAGGCCGAATGATTCCAATGCCCACGTCTGGGCAGAAGTGTTTTTGCCTAAAGCCGGATGGGTGGAAGTTGAAATTGATGCCGATAATCCGTTTGCGGTTTCTGATACATATGTTCCGGTCTATGGGATTGAAGCTCCAACGATAGAGGTGAAGGATGAAAAGGGAAATTGGATTCCGTCGGAAGCCTCGCAAAACATCACGGTGTCTTCGGAGGAAATGCTTCCGTGAAAGTTTTCGCCCCGGTCGTCAATCAGCCTTTGATCGCAGAACGGCGTAAGCACGATGAAAGGAAAAACCAACTTCTCAATTCATTTTGAAAATGCGCCTGGATGAACCAGCGATTGGCACGAACGCCTTGAGCGCGGCGCAAATCTCGGCGCATTTCAACGCGGCGACGACAAAAATGCGGGTTAGCACGCGCCAATCCCCAGCGACGGGCCGGCGGGTTGTCGGGATTTTATTGACGCTCAAACCATGAAAACCAACCGCGTTTTTCCGGCGGTAAAACCAGTGTTTGCCGGCAGTTTTTTACCGGACTTGTCCTGCGATGATTTTATCGCAAGACTGATTTAAAATGTGGCGATTCAAAGGTCATTGGATTGGGTTGCTCTGGCTGACGCTGGCTTTCAGCGTCAAGGCGCAGGACGCTTTGCCGTCGCCACCGGATAACCAGACGGATTACGCCGTCAAACGCTGGACAACCGAGGACGGTTTGCCGCAAAACCGGATTGCGTGCCTGCAACAGACGCGTGACGGTTATCTCTGGATCGGAACCTGGTTCGGTCTCGCGCGGTTTGACGGCGCGTGCTTCACCGTTTTCAACCAGGGAAATACCCCGGCATTTGCCAGCGACCCCAGCAACACCATCAATGCCTTGGCGGAAGACACCGCAGGCTCGCTTTGGATTGGCACCAGTGATGGCTTGATAAAATACCGCAACGGAAGGTTTCAGCGTTTCACCGTTTCCGATGGTTTGCCCGACCCTGACATTCGGCAACTGGCCGCAGCGGCTGCGGGCGGCATTTGGTTGCAGGCCGGCGACAAAATCGTTCGCGAACGCCACGATCAGTTTGTTGATATGGGGAAGCCGGCGGCAGATCAACGGATAAGCAACTTGGAGGAAGATGCCAACGGTCACTTGAACGTGTTTTGCGCCAATGCGTGGCTGGATTTGGCGGAAGATGGCAGGATTCATACCAATAATTTATACCAGGCCAAAACGCTGTTTCCCAATGGCGAAACTTATAGTGGCGGCGTCTTGGCGCAGCCCGCGGCGGCGCTGCTGGCGACCGCCGAAGGAATCAGGCTCGTCCGGAAAAACGAAACCAACCCCGGTTTCGTCGGGGGAAAATGGCGCAGCGCCACCGGTATCGTGCTGCGTGAAGCAACGGGAACAATCTGGGCCCAGTCCCGCACGGAAGGCCTGCGGCGGTTTGCGGGAGCGCACTGGCAACCGGTGGACCTGGGCAAGTTTCGCAGCGACATCACTTGCGGGGCGCAGGATGCGCAAGGCAATGTGTGGCTGGGCACGGCGGGTGGCCTGGTGCAATTGCAGTTTCCCAAAGTCCGCGTTTTCACCACGCAGAATGGCCTGCCGGACGACGATGTCTGGACGGTTTGCCAGAGCGCCGACGGCGCAATTTGGGCCGGGACGGATCACGGCCCGGCCATCCTCAAAAACAATCTGGCCGAAGCCGCCGCTGTTTTCACGAATGGCTCAGCCGGGTCAATCCATTGCGTGTGGCCGGCGCGGGCTGGCGGCGTCTGGGTGGCGAGCCAGAATGAAGGTATTGCCCGGCTGCAAAATGGCCGGGTCGTGGAACAAATCAAAGGCGCCGGCTTGCCGGGCGCGCTGTTTGAAGACACCTCCGGACGTTTATGGATGGCCACAAGTGACGGGTCAGTTCGCTGTTTTCAAAATGGAACCCTGGAAAAGGCGCCGGTGAAAGTTGAATCGTTGAAGAAAGTTTGCGCGATGAACGAAGATCACAGCGGAAATCTTTGGTTCGGCGCGCGCGATGAACTGGCGCAATGGCAGGGCGGAAAGCTGGCCATTTTTGGCCGGCCAAACGGCCTGCCACCCGGCAGAATCTTCTCCATTCACGAGGATGCGGACGGCGTTTTGTGGCTCGGCACGGAAACGGGGCTGGTCCGTTTCGCACATGGAAATTTTTTCCCGTTCACGGCGCAACAAGAAATGCCGGCGGACACCGTCAACTGCGTTCTGGAAGATGACCGGGGCGGTCTTTGGTTGAGCACGCTGCACGGCATCTACCAGGCCGGGCGCGGACAGTTGAACGCCGTGGCGGATGGAAAGGCGGCGACGGTCCAACCGTTCATCGTTGGCACGGCGGATGGCTTGAAAACCGCCGAGTCCAACGGCGAGGTGCAGCCCGCCGGCTGGAAAGCCCGCGACGGGCGGCTTTGGTTTCCCACTGGCAAAGGACTCGCAGTGATTGATCCCGGGCTTTTCCTGGAACAAACAAATCCGCCCCCGGTTTTATTTGAATCCCTCAAGGCGGATGGAAATGAATTTTTCCATTCCGCGAATGCGAAAATTAAAATCCCCGCCGGCGGCGGCCACGCGTTGACATTTCAATTTACGGCCTGCGATCTGGCCGCGCCGGGACAGGTTCGTTTTCGCACGCGGCTTGACGGGGTGGATCGTGATTGGACGGCGCCAACTTTGCAACGCCGGGCGAATTATTTTGACCTGCCGCCCGGCAACTACCGGCTGGAAGTTGCCGCCCTTGACCATCACGGACGGGAAAGCGCGCCGGCGGCGCTGGAATTTTCCATCGCGCCATTTTTCTGGCAGACACCCTGGTTTTATGTTTTAGGCATGGTGGCGGTCCTGACCACCGGCGCCTGGGTGCAGGCTTATCGGCTGCGCTGGCAGCGGCGTTTGTTCCAACTGGAACAACAGCGCGCGCTGGCAAATGAACGCGCCCGGATCGCCCGGGATCTGCATGATGACCTGGGCACAGCGTTGACGGGCATGGCGCTGGAACTTGATGTGTTGGGGCGCGACCCGCAGAGCCATGCTGCCTTTGCCGAACGCCTGGCTAAATCATCGCAGCATGCGCGGCACCTGGCCGAGCGGATGCGCGAAGTGGTCTGGGTAGTGAATCCACGTTGCGATAATTTGCGGAGCCTGGCGGATTTCCTGGAGGATCAGGCGGCGCTGTTGCTGCCGGCGGCGGGTTTGCAGGTGCGGCTGGAATTTCCCGTTGAGATTCCCGATCTGACGGTGGCGGCAAACGTGCGGCACCAGCTCGCATTAAGCGTGCGCGAGGCGTTCACAAACCTCATCCGGCACGCGCGGGCTTCCGAGGCGGAGGTCCGGCTGGAGCTGGCGGATGAAAAATTGCTCATCGGCATCCGCGATAACGGCTGCGGTTTTGACGTGCCCGCGCAATTAGAAAAGCCGCACGGTTTGATGAATCTGAAATCACGCCTGGCGGAGATCGGCGGCGAGTTCAAATGCGTGTCCCGGCCGGGCAGCGGAACGACGGTCATTTTCCAGGTGCCGTTGTCCAAATTAAAAGCGACTGATCAAAAATTATGAGCATCCGCGTGGCCATTGTTGAAGATGATTTGTCCGTCCGGGAAAATCTCGCCACACTGATTGAGGCTGCGCCCGGATTCAGTTGTGTTGCCGGCTGCGCCACCGCCGAGGAAGCATGGGAGAAACTGGCCTCGCTCGTCCCCGATGTCGTGTTAATGGATATTCATTTGCCGGGGCGCAGCGGCATTGTTTGCGTGGAGAAATTGCGCAAGTTACTGCCGCGAATACAGGTAATCATGCTGACCATCGAAGAGGATGGCGAACGCATTTTTGAATCATTGAAGGCGGGCGCAACCGGTTATCTGGTCAAGCACGCGACGCCGGAAGAGATCCTCGCCGCGATCGCGGAAGTATATCGCGGCGGCGCGCCGATGTCCGCCGGCGTGGCCCGCAAAGTCGTCACCGCCTTCCGGCAGCCGGCCCTGGAAAATGCGTCTGATTTACAATTGAGCGAACGTGAAGATGAAGTGTTGCGACTGCTGGCGCGCGGCCATCGTTCCAAAGAAATCGCCGGTGAACTCGGCATCGGCGTTGGCACCGTCAATACGTACGTCCGCCATATCTATGAAAAACTTCACGTCCGCACCCGCGCGGAAGCCGTGGCGAAGCTGAAAAAAATTTAGCGAATGAACTGGAGTCGCTTTGAATTCAGGTTTCAAAGGCAATTCGCCAAGTGGCTTTCATTCAGTTTTTGAAAAATAAAACCAAGGCTTGCCGCCTTCGGCTTCCAAAATATCCACCCATGCCGCCGCGTCAGTCGCATTCAACGTCTGATGCAGGTCAGAACATAAAGCTTCAAACCGCAAAGCCTCGGCTATTCTTCTTAAGAATAAAAATTGTTATAGGCGAATCTAATATTGGCGTCTATTTTAAATGCATAATTAACTTGATCAAGCATTTGAATGCTAGATTTTCAAAGTGTATTTTTCTCGAATAAAAATCATTTAACAACTTGCCACAGATATACTCGAGTGTGAAAATAAGTCCCGTTTGAGGCAGAAACTGCGCGATCAGACCAAGCTACATCCACCGACTTTTTTCCTTGGTGAATAATCGGCAGTGTGTTCCAGGGTAATAGCCTTCCCGTTTAAAACAAATATCCACTTTATCGAAGAATTCTTGCGTTATTTCAATACTTTCAAAATGAATTTAACGTAAAGGGGACCCATTGGCTAAAAAAATTATATAACTTTAATCTAACATCGCATATCGGCATAAAAACTTGGCATGTTTACCTTCAAAAACGCTGATTCTTTTATTCGTTGTAAACGACGTTCACGCATTATTGCCTCCAATGAATATTTTTCAGGCTCAATTTTCGTCTAAAATTAGACTATGAATATGAATTACTTAAAGTCAACTGGCTCTTCTTCAACTTGATACCGGTGAAAATCAGTATGCGCGGTCGAATAGATTTATCGAATGAATTAGTTTAAATAAATCCCGCATAATCATGTTAATCCTGCTAAAATTGACTAGTGTCAAACCGGACCAGACTTCAAAAATTCTCACGAATCATTTTTGACTTTGTAAATAGTGCAATCAACTTCAAATTCGAGCTAGAATTCAAAAACGTTAATTAATTTTCCAATTTCACTCAAAAGTGACATCATTGACATCATTCCGCCACCGTCGTGAGTCAACGTTCCAAACGTGATGGATATCTTCTATAAAAAGTCAGAATAGAAAAGAGAACTATGAAACAAATTTGCCTAATTGCGATTTTTCTTTTGGCGCCCATTTTAACTCCTGGCTTTCTATTTGCTCAGTCTGACTATGTCATAATAGACCAGACCGCAAACAGTCGTTCTTGGCAAAAAACAAGCTATGAGACGAATGCGGCGGGCGAAGTGATGACTCATGTCCATAAATACACAGAGTTGGCGACAGGATTAAACCATTTGGTCGATGGCCAATGGGTATCTTCCAAAGAAGAAATAATCATTTTGCCGGACGGCAGAGCTGCCGCGACCAACGGCCAACATCAGGCTTATTTGCCAAGCGATATATACAATGGCATAATTGAAACCGTTACACCGGACGGGCAACACCTGAAAAGCCAGCCGGCAGCTTTAGGTTATGATGATGGAAAAAATACTATATTGATTGCGGTACTGACTAATTCGGTGGGTTATCTCGCAAACTCCAATCAAATCATTTATCCAAATGCATTCGCAGGACTCGCCGCTGATTTACGGTACACTTACACGCGGTCTGGGTTTGAGCAGGATGTTGTGTTGCGAGAACAACCGCCGACACCCGATTCTCTTGGTCTTGACACGCAAAACACAAGGCTGCAAGTTTTGACAGAGTTTTTCGAAAATCCAAAGCCAGAAGAAATTAAAACTGCTGTAAAGAATAAAGACGGACTGATCGATACAACTTTAAAGTTTGGAACCATGGAACTAGCGCGTGGTAAAGCCTTTGTGCCGGACGATGGGACCAAAAATGGCATGCGGAATAAGGGCATCGCTGTTTATAAAAGCTGGCTAAGTCTGAAAAACCGTCATTTCTTGATCGAAGAAATGCCGATATCGGCATTATCTGCGCAACTGGAAAAACTTCCGACACAAACTACTGCCGCACCAAAAACAACATCTTCCGAATTAGCCAAGGCATCGGCGAAACGCCTGCTACCGCCCATTCATTCGATTCAACATCACAACGAAGCATTCCAATTGGCTAAGGCCGATTTTAATCTTAAGCCGGCGGTTGTGATTGATTACAATTCCATCGCATCACGGCAGACAAATTTTACTTTTCAGCCGAATGCGACATATCTCGTGAGCGGCGGATATTATTTGGATGGGACAACAACAATTAATGCCGGCACAGTGATAAAAAGCGGTGAAGCAACTGGCTTATTTTTGACGGGATCTCTTAGTTGTCCAACCAATTCATATAACCCGGCGATTTTCACGGATCAAAACGATGATTCAGACGGCGAAATCATTGCTGGAAGCTCAGGCGTGCCGACCATTCAACAATACACAGAAGACTTAAGTTTGGGCAATTGGTTCGGAAGTGTTACAAATTATCTGGTAAAGAATCTTCATTTTCGGTACAGCGAGATTGGCTTAATGGCTGGTTCAACGGCTTCAATAGACATTTGGAATTGTCAATTTTCCCATTGCGAGCAAGGGTTGGATGATGGGCAATATTATGCCAGCGACCTGCGACTGCATAATGTGCTTTTTGATGATTGTGACCAAGCCTTAAATTTTGAAAGCGGGGTTGGCTATTCTATTACTGGAGAGCAGGTCACATTAGATGCAACCAATATCTGGACTCCTGATCGTTTTGGCAATACGCCTTATGGCGTTTATTTCACAAACAGTATATTTAATGGCAATGTCCAATCCAGTTCTTCCACTCATTTTTATACAAATCGAGTAGTGATGAATCCGCCTGGAACCGTCTTTCAAACTGCTGGTGAAGGTGATCATTATTTGGCAGTCAATAGTGCGTATCGCAATATTGGCACAACTCTTATCAGCTCAAACTTGCTTGTGCAACTGCGACAGAAAACAACGTACCCTCCGGAAAACCTGCCTGGCGATTTTAGTTCAACCACCACTCTTTACCCGCATGTAGCACGCGATACGGATGTGCCGGACCTCGGCTATCATTATGATCCGATTGATTATCAAGGCAGCAGTCTCTCTGTAGAACCTGGGGCGACTCTGACTTTAACTAATGGAGCAGTGGTTGGTGTAGCGGGCAATAGCCTGATGGTGGGCGGAATCTTGGTGTTTAACCAGCAGATGACCAATGCTGAAGTACAGGAAGCGCAAACAGCACCACTAGGTATTCTGATCGGCAGTAACGCCTCAGCTGCCTTCGCCGATGCTGACGGAAACGGCCTTCCAGATTGGTGGGAAGAGATGTATTTCGGCCGGACTGGACTGAATCCAAATGCTAGTTACGATGACCAAGGCAATACGCTCCTCTATGACTATCAAAACGGGCTCATGCCAAATGTAATCAACTTCTCGATTCAGTCTACCAATAATTATGTCAATCAGGCTGAGGCACCAGTGCAATTGATTCTTGCCAGTGGCTCTCCCTCATATCTTGCCGTGTCGATCGATGATACCAACTACACCGTCGATGCGGCATGGTCAACCTACACTTCTTCCAACATTGATGTAAATCTTGGGACAACGCAAGGTTGGCATGAGGTTTGGATCGGTTTACGCAGCGAAGCCGATGCGGCTTCGGCGGCAGTCTGGCAACGGAAACGGTTGAAACTTGATTTAACGTCACCGTTATTAGTCATCACCAACCCAAACGTCAGCACGGTTTCTGTGCCGGAAATTCAATTGCAAGGCTTTAGTCCGGAAGAATTGAGCCACCTCAGCTACGATTTGACGAATGCCGCCGGGGTTGAAACCAATCAAGATGTCGGCATCACCAGCCAGATTTACAGCACCAATACTTATGAGTTCACGACAAATTATTTTGAATGCGTGGATGTCCCGCTGACAAACGGATTAAATGTCATAACGCTTCATGCGATCGACATGGCGGGCAATGTCACGACGACTAATTTTAGTTTCACGTTCGACTCCTCAAGTCGGACCAATCCCCCGGCGATAAAACTGTATTGGCCACAGAACGGAACATTGGTTTGCAACAGTAATTACACTTGGCGTGGTTGGGTGGATGATCCAACAGCAACGGTGACCGCGCAATTTATAGATACCAATGGAATTACAAATGTCTTTTCGGGCATAGTAGAACGCGACGGGAAATTTTGGGTGGAAAACCTGCCCTTGAGCGATAACACTAATTTTCTGACCCTGACGGTAACTGATTCATCGGGCAATGTGGCGGTGACCAATATCGCCGTATTTCCAAGTGTCGTAGGCTTGACGATTAATTCACCCTCCTCTGACAATTTATGGAATAAATACATCAATGTGACGGGCACGGTCAGCGATACAAATAATTATACAGTTTGGGTCAATGGCATTAAGGCAACATTTAATGACAATGGAACATGGTTGGCGATGAATGTATATTTGCCAATCGGCGGTACGGCGCTGATACAAGCACGGGCAATTTCCAATTCAGATCATGGCGGTAACGGCACCGGTGGCAGCGGTGGCGGACCAGCAGCTTATAATAATCTGGGAAATCCCACCCCCTCTTCTGACGATGATGCCGAACTTCAAGTAGATAAACCGGCTGAGATCAAGGAAATTTCTGATTATTATGATTTGTCATTCGAGGGCGAAGTTACCAGAGACGTAAATGTCTTTTGGGCACCGGACGCACCTTATGACATCTATACCAGTTGGACGGCAAGTCCCGATTGGGAAAATACTGATCAGTCATGCCCAGCTTTCCCAGAATGCTTTTACGATGGCCTGTATGATTCAGGCATTATTACCTTGACTGGTCCCGGTGGAACCTCGACCAGCACCCCCGATGACGCCACGCCGTGGCAAGCTATGAGCGAACATAGCGAGATGGTAACACCTTGGCCGCCAGATCTAGGTGTCTATCATCGAACTGCACAATCCACGTTCATACTTCTTACCGGCGGCAAAGGTAAATCTGGACGGAAAAATCTGTTTCAGATTTCTGCCAGCGCGTTAAACATTCCCGATTTAGTTAGTCAGGGTTTAATCACAACTGTTCCATCGCAAAGCATCAAAGTTATGGGCAAGCCTTTGGGTGCTGGTGGCTATATTTATGTGATTTTACCCGACAATACTTCGTGCGATGTAACGCCACAAGTTGATGGTGTGGACTACTATAATTTTACCGTAGGACAGCAAAAATACACGTCTCAGCTTGAGATATTTGTTGATCAGCCATATCCAGACCTCTCGCTTTATGCAAATGTTTCGCCAGAAGACTTGCCGCTTGGATATCCTTTTTGGCGACTCGGCGTCAATGCTGGTCATGCCTGGTGGAAATTAGATAGCGGTGCCCCCCTGGAAGCCATCAACCAATTTGCAAAAAATTACGCTTCACAATGGGTAAATCAAGAAGTCGGTTATGGTCCCAACCCTGATGTCGATTGGAAAGATTGGGTGCTCGGACTGGTCACCGGAACTCCTCCAAGTGAACCCGGGGAATTACCTTGGCCAAATGACCATACGCCAACTGTTCACAAGACTTACGCCATTGATTTTTTTGCGCCAGGTCTGGTTGAAAGCCTTAATTTAACCGAATATGTCCATGAAAATCCCGGCACTTTCATTCTAGTCAGCAGCACCTGCGTTACTAAGACAAGGGAAGCTGGCGGTGCTGCCGGAATAACCATGCCTTCCGATTCGTTTCCTGAAGATCTTGGTTTTGATTTGCCACCTGAGAATCCCTGACGTGAAAATTCAAAATATCCTAATTTGCGTGTCCCTTCTCATATTTTGGGAAAATGTCATGGCGCAAACGAATGTCCCCAGCCGGTTATTTATCCCGTTTTTGGATAAAACCAGCCAAAGCAATATCGTGGTGACGGTTTGTGACTTCGATCCTGGACAATCGTGTCCATTGAAATATGTTAATACTCTTTCCAATACAAATCTGTTCACGCCTGATGAACAACGAATGATTGGCGAAGTTCTGGTAAAATATAAAAAAATTACGACCAATTCTGGTCCGTCAGGCACCGTACTCAAAGAATTATATCCAACCAATTATGTCATCAGAGTCGCCGGCCGACCTGTCAAGATTGAAGATTGGATCGCACATTTCGCATATACCAATTTCGATGCCAAAGAAGAGATCAGATTTAATCGAGGTGGAATAATCGTTAAATTCAGAAGCAAGTTGAATGACGGGTATAATGCCACTTTTTCCCGAACAGGTGGTGGCACATTATTAACTTTTAGAGAAATTCATCAAGATATTAAAAATAGCTTGTTCGTTCGTTTTGATGATAATCATCCGCAAGGGACCAATTGGGACTTTAAATTTGCCAGTTTCAACGGCGAACATCTCGAGGAATATCAACGTCTAACTAATAATCTGGTTTTTGGCAAATATTTGATGTGGAATCCGATCAATGGGAATTTGATATTGGAATCTGACTTCCTTGAACCATATGATTTTCAAAAGCATCGAATTGACTTGAAGTTACTTTCCAACAACCAACATTGAAGTACTCTACTACCATGCCGCCAATGCTCACAGCAAATCCGGCAGAGATTGAGAAGGCTGTCCGTCACTTTGGATGATCAGGTGTTTCTGCTGGTCGGCCGTCAGGGCGACCGCCAATTTCCAGACGCGCGCATCCTTCTCGATATAATATGAAAACAAACCCCGCTCCAGATAGCTGATCGCCTCCAATTGCGTATGCTGCCAACACATCGCCCCCGAAGTACCACCAATATGCGTGATGGCTTGATGCGGTTCAGGGTGACCAGATTTATCAACCCAATGCACTTTGAGTAAAATGGCCATAAAATAGGGTGAACTTTCTGATGATGAAAACCATGCCGATGAATGACAGCGTAAATTTAAATCCGTGTCGGTCAATGATTTCCGCGCTGAATCAGGTTAAGAATGGATGACGAAACTGTGACGTTATTCGCCGGTCGGCATTGATCGTTAAATATAAATGCGATAATTAAGATCAGAATAAGTCAATGAATAAAGCCTGTTTCATAATGAAACGGAGCAGCAGATTCACCTTACTTTCTTATGAAATGGTCATTTTAATCATAGAATAAGCACCCTCTTCTCCCGCAAGGGAGAGGGGAAATGGTTTCTGCGTCTGGTAACCACCTTGCGCTGGATTGTAGAAACGGATGGACGAATCATCAACGAGCGCATTTCCCCCCTCCTTCTCCTGGGGAAAATGCGAGATGATGGCGATCCATATGTCTTTGAGATAATTTGCCTCTATTTCCGTTCTCCTTGAACGCAAAAAAAATTTTCCCCTTGATAGGATTCGGCCATTGGCCGTCCTCGATGTTTTCCAGCTTATGACCCGATTGGCATATTTCCGTAACATATCTTCCATAGACTGTGAACATAAGGAATACGACCTGACCAGTAAGTTTACGCGAAGCTATCGTCATCGCCGGGTCGTTTTGGGACATTTAATCATTATGTTGAAGGGCAAGCTCTGCAAACAAACTCCGGAAGAAATCAAAGGACACCCCGGTTTTACGCTGATTGAATTACTGGTGGTCATCGCTATCATCGCGATCCTGGCCGCCATGCTGTTGCCCGCCTTGGGCAAGGCCAAGCAAAAAGCCCAGGCCATTCAATGCCTGAGCAACCTGCGGCAATGGGGGTTGGGCTTTCAGATATATACCCAGGACAACCGGGATTTTGTTCCGGAAGAAGGCAATACGGCTTTCGGCATCAATGACCCGGGCACCGCCACTTCTTCGGACAATCTGGATGATGCCTGGTACAACAGCATCGCGCCGACGATCTCACAATTGCGCCTGGTTGATCTTTATGGCGCGTATGGTCATCCCAAAAATCCGCCGCTGCCCGGTTCCCGAAGCATTTATTCATGTCCCGCCACCAAGGATCCGAACAGCAGCTATTGGGCGACGCCCACCACGCCGTCACCCCCGACCATTCAAAAGGCCTTTTTCATGTACGCGGAAAATGCCCGTCTGTGCGTCAATTTTTCCTCGCGCAAGGGGCCGCCTTACGCGGCTCAAACGAAACTTTCCACCATCCCCAAACCCACGGACACAGTTTTTCTGGCGGAGCAGGATCCCAATGCCGTGGACGCCACTGGCAAGTCCACCGTGACCGGCGACGCCCAGGCCAATGTGACCGGCTTCTACAGCATCGCACGCCACGGCAAGCTGGGAGAATTTTCCATGTGTGACGGCAGTTCGATTTCCGCCAAAACCAATGCTTTTTGGCGGAACCAAAACGAAGCCAACACAGCCAGCCTGGAGTGGGCCACCCAGCGCGCCATTTATTGGTATCCCACGCCCACCACGCCAAATTGATTTTTTCGGGTCGTACCGTAATCAAGGTTTAACACAACATCTGAAACAAGGAGAAAAATGAAATCATTCATGAAAGCTATAACTGCGGCGATGTCCATCGCCGCCGTCGGTCTCGCCAGTTATCACGCCTCTGCCGATGTTCTGGTCGGCTGGGATGTCAGCACTTTGCCCGGGGGCGCCAATAATTTTGGCCCGACCCCCCTCGCTCCCACCGTCTTGAACGCCAACGTCACCAGCAGCGGATTCGTCCGCGGTTCGGGTGTCAGCAGCAGCGGGACGGGCGCCGGCCACGCCTGGGGCGGCAATAACTGGCAGGCAGCGGATGAAAATTCCGCCGTCAGTGCCAGCCAATTTGTCACTTTCACAGTCGTACCCGTCTCCGGCCAGACGGTTTCCTTCACCAGCATCAGCAAATTTAGTTATCGCCGCTCCGGCACCGGCCCGAGCATGGGTGAGTTGCAATACCAGATTGGTTCCGGTCCGTTTGTGGACATTGCGCCGCTCAATTACAGTTCCAGTGCGAGCACGGGCGGCTCACTGTCAGCCATTGATCTCTCCGGCGTCAACGCCCTGCAAAATGTCAGCTCCAGTGCGCCCGTCACTTTTCGGATCGCCAATTGGGGCGGCACCAGTTCGGCCGGCACTTGGTACGTCTTTTCGATCCCTTCGACGGACACGGGCGATGATTTTGAAGTTCAAGGCACGGTCAATACCGTCTCCACAGGCACCGCGCCCAGCGTGACGGGGATCACGCCGGCCGACGTCAACACCAATGCCGGCGGCACGGCCAGCTTCACGGTGGCTTCCACCGGTGATACGCCAAACTATTATTGGTATCAACAGACTGGCTCGACTTCCAACCTGGTGGCCACCACCGGCCCGACGGTCGCTTTTGCCAATCTGACCGGCGCGAATGCCGGAACCTATTTCGTCGTCCTTTCCAATGCCTTCGGCACGGCCATCAGCGGCCCGGTGACAATTGAAGTGGCCGATCCCGTCATTCTTTCCCAATCCGGCAACGTTTCGGCGCTGGTGAATGGCACCGCGCAATTCAATGTTTTGACCGCCGGCTCGGGTTTGACCTATCAATGGTATCAGTTTGACGGCGCCGCCACTTACTCGCCCCTGACCGATGGCACGCTCACGTCGGGCGCCATGGTAAGTGGTTCTACCACCAGTTCGCTGCAATATACCAACCTGCAAACGACCGATGCCACCAACCTGGTATTAGTTGTGAATGGCACTTATGGCGCCGTCACAAGTTCCATCGTGACCCTCAGCGTCGGTTACAGCGGGCAACTCGCATTCTGGGATTTTAACGGCACGGCGTTCACCAATAACCCGCTTAATCCCCTGCCCTATGTGGGTGCCGGCACGGCGTCCGCAGTCAACACGGTGGTTTTCTCCGGCGCTGCCGACCCGATTGACGGGCCCGGTTTCAATACGCATTTGCCGAATTTCTCCTGGGGTTCAGAAACCTATCCCGTCAATGGCACAGGCAATAAGACCGCTGGCGTGCAGTTCAATGTCAGCACGGTGGGCGCCAAGAACATCATGGTTTCCTATGATTCCCGCGTCTCGGCCACGGCCAGCAATTTTGAACGGTTGCAATACACCACGAATGGCATTGACTGGGTGGATTATCCGAGCAGTTCGACCTTTGGCGGCCGCGCCACTTCCTTTTATCCCTTCACCTATGACCTGACGGGTTTCCCCGGCGTGGCGAACAATCCCAGCTTCGCCGTCCGTATCGTGTCGGAATTTCAAAGCACGGCCAGCTATGGCGTGACCAATAATAATAATTATGTGGGCGCCGCCAATACTTACGGCGCCGGCGGCACTGTCACTTATGACATCGTCAACGTCACGGGCACGGCCATCACCAATAATAATACGCCGCCGACCATCAGCCTCTTCCCGGATACCACGACGCCGGATTATCAGCCGGTCACGCTCAATTTCACCATTGGCGATGCGGAAACCCCGGTGGATTCATTGACGTTGTCCGCCGTCTCGCTGGATCCTACGGCCAAGGTCTATCCGGGGTTCGTGTTTGGCGGCACCGGTGCGAACCGCACCTTGACCATCAATCCCAATAGCATTAACGATTCGATTGAGGCCGCGCCCATCCTGGTCACGGTGACGGATGGTAATGGCGATTCAACCGCAACCTGGTTCGTGCTGACCTTGACTTCCGTCAACCAAAGCCCGACCAACTCATTGAAGACCTTGATCACCACCAATACCATCGCCAATACGCCGATCACCATTCCGTTCACGGTCGGCGATGATCGCACTCCGGTCAGCGGCCTGACCTACGCCGTCGCCTCGGCCAATAACACCCTGGTGCCGAGCGGCAACATCGTCATCAACGGACAAGGCACGGCCAATCCGTCGGTCACCATCACCCCGGCCAGCAAACAGGTCGGCGTGGCCAGCCTGACCGTGACCGTCTATGACAACGACGCGACGGAACCGCGCAACACGCCGGCCAGCATCGCGTTGATGATCCGTCCCAACACCAATATCGTGGCGATTGATTATTTCAATTACGACAGCCCGGGCGCGCTCGATGCCATCTCCGCCGGTTACTGGCAACATCTCTCCGGCGTCTTTGGCCAGTTGCAGACTGCCGGTGGCGTGGCCACAGTGGACACCTTCGACTATACGGAAAACATCCAAGTCCCGTTGCTGGGGGCGCCGTATGCGATCGACAGTGGAGTCGTTCTCTACTCCAGCTTCATCGTCAACCTGCAGGATCCGACCAAGTTGCCGACAGGCAGCGGTACTTATTTCGCGCTCTTCAACGATGGCTCCGGGGTCACCGGACCTTATGAAGGACGCGTGATGACCACGACCAACGGCGCGGCGGATGGTTACTATCGCCTCGGCATCAATAATTTCGGGGCCAACGCCGCCAGCGGACAGATCTTCCCGCAAGACCTGGCCACGGGCAGCAATTATGTGGTCGTCGTCGCCCTGGACTTGTCCAATGGCCACTCGACGCTCTGGGTCAACCCGACTGACCAATCATCGGCCAGCGTGACGGATACCACGGATAGCACGACGCTGTATAACATCGCGGACTTCGAGCTGCGCCAGTCCGGTGGCACCGGCGGCGCGGTCAGCCTGAGCACGCTCAAGGTCGGACTTACCTTCGACTCGGTGTTTCCCTCATTGTTTGCCCAACCGGCTGGAACCAATGTCATTCTGAATTGGTCCGACCCGACGCTGGGCATCCAGTCTGCGACCAACGTCGCGGGTCCTTACACGGACATCAGCGGAGCGACTCCGCCTTACACCAACAACACCAGCACCAACAGTGCGTTGTTCTACCGATTTGGCCAATAAGAGTTGACGGCTAAAGACAGGGGGCGCGGGATGGCAACATCCCGCGCCTTTTTTATTTTACCCGCTGCAAGGCAGAAAGCGGTGGCGCGCGAAGGCCGCGAAGCTGGCGAAGGGAAAAACATTTTATTTAGCCACGGATTGAACACAGATGAAACACGGATTAAAGTGAAAAATGCTTTTGACGCAATAGCGCGACTTATAAAGAACTAGCAAACCAGCAATCATCATGGAGTGCGGCGGGAAGCGCAGCGCCACGCCGCTTTGTGCGGACCACGAATCCCGGATGGAGAAGGCGGCTCGTGCGTGCGAAAGCGGTGTCGCCGCTCACGCTCTGCCACCGCACTCCAAGATCGCTGCTATGACGAGTTCCACCTCTCTCTGTGTCCTCCGTGACTCTGTGGCAAAACCTGCATTTAACCGGCAGAAAATCTGCGCAGATCTGCGAAATCTGCGGGTGAAAATCCATCCCTATCCATGTTTCATCCGTGGTCAATCTGTGGCTGAAAAGAAATTGAGAGTTGCCAGTTGAGCGTTGAGAGTCAGGTCTTGCCATCGCAAATCGTAAATCCGCAATCGTAAATCAGTCACCAAGTCACTAGATCGTAACCTATGTCACCGAAACGTTGATTGTTATTAAGACACCATGTCTTATTATCTTCACGAATTTAAGGAATCGGTCACCAATAACAAACACTCGAGGAGAGTCCTATCTACATGAAAAACACCTGTTTAATTGTTAGTCTCGCATTATTCGTTGCTGGCGGCAGCCAGCTGAACGCCCAATCATTTTCCGTGACCTACGGTTTTGACAGCGTCACAACCAGTTCGGGCACGACTGACCCCACCGCAGTGCCGACGGCGGCAAACGTAACGTTCGGTTCGTTTTCAGCCGGCGGTTATACCGGCAGCCCCAATGCTGGCGGCCGGTTTTCTTTCACGGGCAATCCGACGGGCGGGGTGAATGGCGACAATAATTTCGCCGACTTCACCGGTTCGCTCAGTCTCACCAAATACTTCACGGTCACTTTGACCCCGGCGACCGGTTTCAGCCTGGATCTAAACTCAATTTCATTCACGTTGGGACGTTCTTCGACTGGTATCCGCGACTATGCCGTCCGCTCCAGCCTGGACAGCTTTGGCGTAAACCTGCCGGCCAGCATCAGCCCGGCCAATGCCAGTTTGGCCGTGGACGGAAACAATGACTTTCAAATTGTAACCGATAATAGCACCACGGTCTCGCTCACCGGCAGCCTGGTCACTTTGGGTTCTGATTTTGACGACATCACGGGGCCGGTGACCCTGCGCTTTTATGGTTGGAATGCGGAAGGCAGCGGCGGAACCTTCAGTATTGATAACGTCAATTTTGTGGGAAATTTGACCGCCGTTCCCACGCCCGAACCTTCCACGCTCGCCATGGCAGCATTGGGCGGTATTGCGCTTGTTTCGATGCTCCGGCGCAAGTAAGTTTCCTTTTTGTAGTTAAATCGTTAAGGAGGTCGTTCATGCGTCATTTGTTTGTTATTCTCGTTGCTGGCCTGCTGTTTGCCAGCCGGCCAGCTCAAGCAACCATTGATGCCACGTTGCAGATGCAGCTGGGCAATCCCAGTAACGCGACGACCGATCCCAACAACCATGATCACTACCTGATTCAACGAACCGTTGAGGCCATTGATTACAACGATTCGCTGGGCGAACCGAATTGGGCGAGCTGGGATCTGACCGCCGCCGACATCGGCACCAGCGGCCGGTCGGCTAGTTTCGTCACAGACACCGGTTTGCCGTCAAGCTTCTACGAGGTGACCTCGGACGATTATAGCGGGGTGGGCTATGATCGCGGCCATATGTGTCCTTCCGCTGACCGCACCGATAATGACACGGACAATGGGCTCGTCTTTCTCATGTCCAACATCATTCCGCAGGCGGCCAGTAATAATTCCGGCGTCTGGGCCAGCTTTGAAGGGTATTGCCGGAGCCTGGCCCAAGCTGGCAATGAAGTGCTGATCATCTGCGGACCGAGCGGTTTTCGCGGGCCATTCATTCAGCCCAGCGACCGGGTGCTCATCCCCGACTATGTTTGGAAAATCGCGGTGGTGGTTCCCGCCGGCAACGGGTCCGCATTGAGCCGGATCAGCAGCGCCACGCGCGTGATCGCCATAAAAATCCCGAACAATAATTCCGTCAATGGTTCCTGGCCGACCTATGTCACCTCGGCCAAACAGATTGAAGTGGATACCGGCTTCACCTTCTTCACCGCCCTGCCCCCGGACCTCGCGGAAACCTTGCGCAATAAAGTGGATGGCCTGGCGGCCGCGCCGCCCACAATGACAGGCATTTCACCGGCCAGTGGCGCGGCCAATAGCCAGGTCATCATCACCGGAAATAATTTCGGTTCAGCTTCGGCAGTGACGTTCAATGGGGTCAGCGCCTCCTTTGT
This sequence comes from Verrucomicrobiia bacterium, assembly GCA_036498725.1. Taxonomy (GTDB): domain Bacteria; phylum Verrucomicrobiota; class Verrucomicrobiia; order Limisphaerales; family UBA11358; genus UBA11358. The sequence goes on from DASYEY010000127.1 coordinate 24,385, forward strand.
CGTCAACTCGGGTACCCAGATCACGGCGACCGTGCCGATCAATTCTGTTTCCGGCAACCTCAGCGTCACCATCCCGAACGGCACCGCCGTCAGTCCCAATAGTTTCACGGTGACCGGTTCAACCGTTGACCTGGCCGTGATCGGAACGCATTTCGGTAATTTTTCCCAGGGTGATACCGGCGACACATATACCCTTGTGATCACCAACGTTGGCACCATCACCGCAACCGGGTTGGTCACGGTTGCCGATTCATTACCAGCCGGATTGACCGCGACCGGAATCAGCGGCGTGGGTTGGAATGTGAATCCCAGCACGCTCACCTGCACGCGATCGAATATTTTATATGCGGGCGCCAGCTATCCACCAATCATTGTGACCGTAAATGTTTCAGCCAGCGCGCCCGCCAGCGTGGTCAATACCGCTTCGGTGGTTAATGTCGCGGATGCCAACTCAAGTAATAATACCGTCAACGATCCGACCACCATCAACCCATCGGTCAGCGGCGGTGGCACGGTAGTTCCTTTATTTGGTTGGGATGTGCACAGCCTTCCCGGCGGCTCCGCTAATTATGGGCCTTCACCGCTGGCACCCACTACGACGGCTGCGAACCTGACCGTGGGCGGATTGACCCGCGGTTCCGGCATCGGCACGTCCAGCACGGGCGCAGCGCGCGGTTGGGGTGGCAATACTTTTACGGCGACCACGGAAGCGGCGGCCATCGCGGCCAATGAATACGCCACCTTTACCAGTACAGCGCAATCCGGTTACACCGTATCCTATACTTCCCTCAGCAAATTTGATTACCGGCATTCCGCTACCGGGCCGGCGAATGGCGTATTGCAATATCAAATCGGGTCGGGAACGTTCACCGACATCGCTCCGATATCGTATGTTGTTGATAGCAGCACCAGCCTGGGCTCGCTCAGCCCGATCAATCTGACCGGGATTGCAGCGTTGCAAAACATCAGCGCCGGCGTGACGGTCACCTTTCGGATTGTCAATTACGGCGGCGGCTCCTCAGCCGGCACCTGGTATGTCTTCGACGTAGCCAATAGCTCGGCGTCCGATCTTACGGTTTCCGGGATTCTCGCGCCGGTGATCACTTATGATCTTGGCATCGCCATGTCGGCAACCGGCAGCTTCACTCAGGGCGACACGGGCGATAGTTACCTGATCACGATCAAAAATAATGGGGCCACGGCCACGACCGGATTGGTTCGCGTCACAGACATGCTTCCGGCTGGCCTTACGGCCACCTCCATCAGCGGCACGGGCTGGACGGCCGATTTGAATACGCTTACCTGTACGCGTTCCGAAAGCCTGGCGCCAGGCGCGAGTTATCCGCCGATCACCGTCGTGTTTGATGTCGCCACCAATGCGCTTGCCAGTGTGACCAATCTGGCCACGGTTACCTTCGCCAACGACGTCAACCCGGCGAATAATACTATCACCAATGTGGCTGGCATCGTCGCCTTGCTGCCGGTTCAATCCTGGCGTCTGCAATGGTTTGGAACCACAGCCAACAGTGGCGCAGCGGCGGACACGGCCATTTCAACGGCGGATGGCATGCCTAACTTGCTCAAATACGCGCTGGGTTTAAATCCGCTGGTTTCTGCCACCAATCCGGTGGTTGGCAATGTCAGCAGTGGTTATCTCAGTCTGATGACACCGAAAAATCCCGCTGCCACCGATGTTACCTTCACCATCGAAGCGACGGACGACCTCACCACGCCTTGGTCAACGAACCATGTTACCATTGACCAGAACACATCCACGTTGCTGCAAGCGCACGATAATAATCCGGTGACCTCATCAACGAACGGCTTTATGCGCTTGAAAGTCACGCGGCCCTGAGGCGGCAAAGACGACAAACATTCAACCTCGAACTTGCTTTGTCGAAACCTTTTTTTGACAGAATTAACAAAATTAACAGAATCAGGCAGGCACATTTCGAGCCGATCCATTCTGATCATTCTGTAATTCTGTCTAAAAAAATTTATTTATTCGCGAAAACTTTAGTCCAGCCGGTTCGCACTGAAAGCGAGCACGGCTTGATCTCTCCCAGTTTTTTACCATGCGCCAGTTGATCCGCGACAAAAATTTTATACGCATTCGACCCGATTTGAAAAACATTGGCGGGCTGCAACTGGCCCAGTTTTCGGCACCAGGCGTAGTGAGGATTTTCCAACAGGGCCGCTTCCAGGCGCAACACCAGACCGGGTTGAATTTCGCCTTCGAGATATAAGATGTAACGGCAACCCAACCCATCTTCGTCGGGGGCCAGCAATGTAAATCGGGGCGGCAAACTCAAGCCGCTCGTGGCGAATTGGATGGCTTGAGTCACAAAAACTTCAGAAAGCTTTTCGCCAAAACGATCGGACACATTTTCACTTCGCCCCAGAAAGCAAAGCGACGGGGTCTGGCCAATAAAATCAGTGACTTGCACCAGGTCTTTCAACCGATACCGCCATAAGCCGGCGCCATTCGTCACGACGACTTCATAAATTTTATCCTTTTGCAACTCGTGAGCGAGGCAGATTGAATTTTGCTCATCAATAAATTCAAAGAAATGAGAACCAATAGCCAGTGGATGCCGACCGCAAAATGGTATGGTGACGATCGCCTCGGTGGCGATCAAACCTTTGGGCTGAATCCGTACGCCAGGAAACCGTCGTTGCAACTCTGCGAGGCCATAAGCGGCATTGGCATCGCCCCAGCAACTGATCATTTTCAATCGCGGCCAGATCGCTTCGTAGTGATTTGGGTTTACGTCTTTCAATTCCTTCGCGCGGAACGGCAGCGGGCGAAGTTTCAACGCGCGAAGAACGTTTGCCGGCAATACATCAGCATATCGGCACTGCCCGGTTCGGATGTCATCCAGCAAATTTTCGAAAAATGCCGGCAAGGCGTCCAACAAAAGCGACAAGTATGATGGATGCCAGATTGAAATCAGCCGCAGATCCTTTTGCCGGAGCAAGCAGAGCAAGGTCAGATAACGAAACTGTTCCATATCCGAAACCAACCGAAGTTCTGCCGGCACGGCCATCACCGCATTCACCAGCCGTTTTTTAACACCCCCGAGATAAGCTGAATCATCCTCGAACCCGATGGGTACGACGGAAGTTTCCCGGTCCTTGATTGTGACGGCAGGAGAAATTGACCAATAGGCTGGACCAAGCATGACATCCGGGTGTTGCCGGTAAATATCGGCGATCCACGGCCCGATCGCGCTGTCAAATTCCCGTTGCAGGCTGGCTGTGAAAGGAATGAGTTTGCGCGCCGCGCTGGAGCCACTCGTCGGAATGAGCTGCGTGACCGCCTCACTTGTAAGTTCACGTTGCGCACCGTGCCTGACCCGTTCCATCCACGGTTGCAAAGCCTCGTAATCATTCAACGGCACCCGCGCCGCAAATTCCTGGTAATTTTTTATTTGAGAAAAACCGTGAGCCTGACCATGAGCACAGTTGGCATTTCGGGAAAGCAGCGCGCGCAGCAACTGCAACTGCGTTTCCGCCGGACACCGCAACGCCCGCTGAAACCGGACCAAGGCCGGTATGTTTGAGGCAAGCCACAACGAATTTGCGATGGTTGCAGGCAGATTCATGAATTAAGACTCAATCATCCGCCGCCCGGCGGCCGTCAAGTTGTCATCACTCAATTCGGTCAGGCAAACCAGTTCGTCACCGGCGGCATGGCCGGGATTTTTCGAAATAAAAAAGGCAATGTGCGGATCAGTCATCCGGCCATCGGCAATATTCCTCAGGCCCTCGCGAAGCTGTTGCGGATTTTTAAAGCGAACGATTCCTTCCACTGCCTGGTATTGCCCGCCAAAACGATCTTGCGCGAGATCATCCTGTAGTTGTTTCAGGTTTGGCGGGGTCGGCGCGTCAAATCGAGGATAGAACTCACGCCAAAACACCGGCAGAAACCGGTAGGTGCGAAACCCGGAAGTCAGAAATAACCAATAACATTTTCGATTCGGATAATTTTCCCGGAGACGCCGCACACACGCAATCCACGCGCGCGACAATGTGGTTGTGCCCCATGCTTCCGGGGCAACAATCGTGTCGCCGGAATAGATCGCGGTGATCGGCTGGCGATTGAAGGCACCTGCCTGCGCCAGCAAGGTGGAAAAACCCACCAACCGGCCATCACGCCGGAGCAAAATCACCCAGGTCTTTTCGGACAAATCCGCTTCAAATTGCATCCGGGTCACACCGGCGAAATGCCGTGACAAAAGCGCAAACATTTCGTCCCGTTGCCCGGCGGACAACTCCGCTCGCGGCAAGGTCTGGGGCACGTTCTCTGACTGAACTTGACTCATAAAAACGCCACCTCAGGTAAAAACGGCCGGTCATCCAGGACGGCTGCTTCGGACTTATCCCACATGACTTGATAAAGCCGGGTTTTATATTCCCGCGCGTGAAATTGGCGGCGGACGGCCGTCAAACGAGCATCATTTTCCGCCAGGCCCAGCGTGAGAAATTCGAGACCGCGCCCGGCGGCTTGGGACAAAAGCGATTCAATCAATGCCAGCGCCGATTGCAGGTCATTGGCACTCAGCGGAGAAATGAAACCGATATTGAGCGTTGAACCGACCGATGGCAAATGCACCGTGCCCAATAATTTTGCGGAGAGATTGATCAGCGGGCGGACCATCGAAATTTTAGCGGCATAATCGCGCACAACGTTCTGCTTAAAGCTGCGTTGATCCCACAGAGCCGCCCCTGCCACAATTGAATCATTCCCATCTAAAATGAGCTGAAAGTCCGGCAAAGCCAGGCCGAAGTCTTTCAACGCCAGCAAATCGTCCCCGGTCCAAAACGCGGCGAGTTGATTTTGTACTGCCTGAAGGTTTAAGAAGGAAACCAACTGTGTGAGCCGGGCATCATTCCCGGCCATGAACTTTAATCCGGCTGAGGTTAATCCCGTTTTTTGTCTGTGCCGACGGCGAGCGACGGGAATCACCAAGGTCACAAAATCAGCGGCAAATTTATAGGCGGGCATTCCCGGCAGGTTACGTTCGAGAAAACGAAGGGAGCGCTCGTTGTCTGCCGCGATGCTGGTAAAATAAAAATCTGCTGGATCGGCCCGGTGCAGTTCGCGAAAAAATTGATATCCGCGCCGCAGAATATCAAACCGGCCCTGCACACTGGCCGCCAGGCGCAGCTCGGACAGATAGCCGACCCGCCGCACCTGCCCGTTCAAATGACATTGGCGAAAGGTGCAACGCCCGACTCCAATCAATTTACCGTGCAAAAACCCGACGATGGTCTGGCTAGCGGTGCCGGGCATCTGCGTACTGCGAAAATAATCCGGTTCGTGCTCGAAGGAGAGGCTGATCCGTCCGCGCGTTGGATTTTCGCGCAGCAATTGCCGGATGGCCGCGTCGTTTTTCTCCGTGGCCAGGGCAAAGCGTACTGACGGGACGGTGGGCACGGTCAATTGGCTTTCAATATTTGCCCATGCCATGTTTCGTCGCCCAATGGGTAATGGTCCCGCATGCTCACGTCATTCCGGTGCATGGCGTTGATGGGATAAAAATTACGCCACATGAACCAATCACTGCGATTCACGCGGTCAAAACCACGCTGAAAAATGCTTGGCCAGGAATAAAATTCGCGGCGGGCCTCGAGGCAATTGCGTTGCAACATTTCCGGCGTCATGTTGTGAGGCTGAAATGGGATTCGGTTGTAACTGTACCGCTCGTCGAGCCACCATTTTTCGTAAAGCAACCGGCCTTCGTCCTGCAACCGCTGGTAAAGCGGTGTCCCGGGAAAAGGCGTCAGGTGATTGAATGCCGCGATATAAAGCGCATGTTCCTTTGCGAAATCAACCGTCTCGGCAAAACTTTCCGGCGTATCGCGGTCGTAACCAAAAATAAACGTGCCATAAATGCGGATGTGGTGGCGGCGCAGATTCGCCAGCGCTTTTTCAAAGCCGCCGCGCATCGTGTTGAACGCCTTGTTCATGTCCTTCAGATTCGCCGGGTTCAAGCTCTCAAAGCCGATGAGAACACCCTGGCAACCGCTTTGCACCAGCAATTCCAGAAATTCCTCATCGTGCGCGGCGTTGATGGATGACTGGCTCACCCAGCGGATTTTCAACGGGATCAAGGCGCGAAAAAACTCCTTCGCCTGGGCCAGGTTCGACGTGATGTTGTCATCCACGAAAAAGAAAAGTTTCCGATGATGCTTCACCTCTGCGATCTCGGCGATGATGGCGTCAACCGGACGGCGCGTCTGGGTGGAATTGAAAACTGTCTGGACGGCGCAAAAATCACATTTGAAATGGCACCCGCGCCCCGCTTCGACCAAACCGATGGGCAAATAACGTTTGCCGGTAAAAATGGAACGATCAGGTTTCAAGCCCGCGAGGGTGGGACGATCCGTTTGCCGGTAAAATTTTTCCAGCCGGCCATGGCGGGCGTCGTCAATCACGCGCGGCCATAAAATTTCCGCTTCGCCGCAGACCACCGCCTCGGCGTATTGCGCGACTTCGTCCGGACAAAGCGTCGCGTGAAAACCGCCCATCACCACCGGCACCCCGCGCTGGCGATATTCCGTGGCGATCTGGTAGGCGCGTTTGGCCGTGTAGGTCTCAACGCTGATGGCGACAAGGTCGGTCGCTTCAGCGAACGGAATCGTTTCCATGCGATCGTCATAAAATCGCACTTCCACGTCTTTGGGCGTCAGTCCGGCCAAAGTGGCGGCGGGCAATGGCTCCATTTGCCAGGTGCGAATGTATTTCTGCCCCGGCCGGCGGCCAATGCACGGATGGATGATGGTGAGTCGCATTACTGGTTCAATGAAACCGCCAGTTGCTCCGCCGGGGGTGATTCCGTTTGGGTGGAGGAGGGAGTGCGCCCGATGATCCAGTCGCAATTGTAAAAACGGCTGAGATTATTTGCGTAAAAACGGTAGCCCAGATTGGTGCCAAGTTTCACCGGCCACGGCGCGGGTGAATGGCTGATGCGCCGGGCGATGGAACGAAAACTGTAAGCATGTTTCCAGGCTATTTCCGTGCCGTCTTGCAATTCGCGCACACTTAATTTTGCCGGACGAAAAACAACGTGCTGGCCGTCATACAATTCCCAATTTTTGGTGAGAATCCGATTCTCTGAGTGCAGCCGCTGGTAAAGCGCCGTGTTGGGAAAAGGGGTGACGATGGCAAAGCGCGGCAAATCAATTTTTGCCTGCACCGCAAACTCGGCGGTCTTGAGAAAAACCTCCGGTTCATCCTGGTCGAGGCCGAACACAAAGCAGCCTTGCAGGGCGATTCCGTGTTCATGCAGGCGTTCGACGACGCGGACAAATTTTTCCGGTGAATTAAAACCCTTGTGGTTTTCGCGAAGATTTTGCGGCGAGATGGATTCGAGCCCCATCAACAAACCTTTGCAACCACTGCGCGCGGCCAGTTCCAGCAGAACCGGATCTTCCGCCAGCAAAACGGTGGCGAGGCCGTACCATTGCAGTTTCAAGGGCATGAGCGCGGTGAAAAGCCGCAGCGCATAGCCACGATCGGCAATGAGATTCAAATCAACAAAAATAAGTTTCCGCGCCCCGTGCTGACGGATATCGGCCACCACATCTGCCACCGGCTTTTGCAATGGTTTCCGCCCCCAGGCCGCCGGCACGACGCAAAAATCGCAATTATGAACACACCCGCGCGTCGCTTCAAAAACGTTGTTGGTCAGATAGCGCTTGCCCGGCAATAGATCGCGGCGGGCAAACGGCCGGCCGGCCAGGTCAAGCCCGGGCGACTGCTCGTAACGCGCTTGCAGCTGGCCTGCCGCGAAATCGCGGAGCAGACGCGGCCAGGAATCTTCCCCATACCCGGTGACGACGGCGTCAGCGTGCGGTTGTGCATCTTCAGGAATCAGTGTGACGTGCGGCCCGCCGAGCACGACTTTGATGCCGCGCCGCCGAAAGTGATCGGCCAGTTCATAAGCCCGCATCGCCGTGCCGGTGAGCACCGTCAAACCCACCAGATCAACCGCCAAATCCAGCGGCACATCGGCAATGCCTTCGTCAAACAATTGCAAATCCACCGGAATTTCCGGCGGGATCAAGGCGGCCAGCGTGGTCAGGGTCAACGGCTGATAACGCAGTGATTTTTTCCAGATGCCGCCGCGATGCCGGTACAGCGGCCCCTTGGGGGAGATCAAAGCAATTTTTAATTTGCGGGCGGGCATGGTTGATGTTCGCGGTTTGTTAATGGCGAACAAGGTATAGACTTCATCATTCGCGGCTTCAAGTGGAATGGCGAAGAAACAGGATTGATAAATTCGATACCGCAAAAAAATTTTCGATGCGAACGGCGGCGCTTTGGCGTTGTTTGATTTTTCCGGGCGATTTACTCTGGGCGAGAAATGCCGGTGCCAGTGCCATGGGTTCGAAGAAAACGGGAATACGCTTCCCGAATGGCGGATTTTTTTTCGACGCTGGTGCCCCTGCGCCATGCCGCCGATTGGCGTTCCCTGTTCTTGCTCGGGTTGTTGCTCGTTCTGTTTTTTGCGCAATGGACCGGCTGGTGGCGTCATTGGTCGCTGCTGCTGTTGACCTGTGTGCTGGCGTTCATCGCCTGCGTCATCAAACACAACCATATTCATTGCCGGACATTTACCCGCCCGCTTTGGAACCGTGCGTTCGAGCATTTTCTGGGCTTTTGCACCGGGCAATCCACGGCTGTCATCATTCCGGTCCACAATGAGCGTCATCATGCGCAAAGCCATACCGAACACGATTTCGTCCGCAGTTCATTGGTCAATTTTCGCTGGAACTGGTTGAATCTGGTGGTGTTTCCCTTCGCCGTCGTCCGGCTGGTGTGGCAAAATAAATCAGCTGATCTCCGGCGTTGGCGTGCAGAAAAGCCCGGCTGGTATCGCCGCGCGCGAAGCGAGCGCGCCATGGTCCTGGGATTCGTGGCGGCTTTGCTCATTTTGGATTGGCGCGCGACACTGATTTATTTCGGCGTGCCGTGGGTGTTCGCGCAGTGGGGGATTATCACCATCAATTTACTCCAGCATCAGGGTTGCGATCATGGTTCGGCCTACGACCACTCGCGCAACATCACCGGACGATCCGTCAACTGGCTGTTCTTGAACAATGGATTTCATACCGCGCATCATTTGCGACCCGCATTGCATTGGAGCCGCGTGCCGGAATTTCACCGGCGGCACATCGAACCGAACATGCGCCCGGAATTAAACCAACGTTCCCTGCTTATTAGCATCTGGCGGCAATTTTTCCGTGCCCCCAGAAAACCAAGATCATGAACCCGGCCCCGACAACTGAAATGGCGGAAGCGGGGACACCCCCCGGCGCGATTGATTTCTCCCGCTGGTTCATGCCGGAAGCATTAACCAGCCTCCATTTCACGCCAGCCTACGCCACCCTCACCGAAAGCCAGCGCCGGCGCTACAACCAGCTCAATGCGCTGTATTTCAATGAGCAGACCATGTTTTTTGAAAAGACGCTCGCGCGCAATGTTCTCGGTTATTTTCTAGCGCAGCCGCTGCCGGGGGAATTAAAAGCCGGTCTGCAACAATTTTTGGCGGAAGAAGAGCAGCACACCGCGATGTTCCGGCGGCTGAACCAGCAATGCGCGCCGGAAATATATGCGGCGCAGGATTTTCATTTCATTCAGGTGCGCCCGCTCGGCGCGAAAATGCTTGATGCCATTTCCCGGCGGCCGCAATGGTTTCCTTTCCTGCTTTGGATCATGCACCTGCAGGAAGAGCGCGCCATTTATTTCGGCCAGACATTTTTGAAATCCGCCGGCGCGCTCGAACCTCATTTTGTCGCGGTCCAGCGGAAACATCTGGCGGATGAAATCGGCCATGTACGCTGGGACGAAGCGTTATTAGATTGGGTCTGGCCGAGGACAAATCCCCTGCTCCGCCGCTTCAATGTCCGCTTTTTTACCTGGATGATTCAGGAATATTTCACGACGCCCAAACGGAGTGCCGTGCGCGTGGTGGCGGCCTTGGTAAAGGAATTCCCGGCATTGCAACCGCGATACCCCGAATTTTGCCGTCAACTGTGTGCGCTGGGAAATAATCCGGCTTATCGCCATTCCTTGTACTGCGCGGAAAACGTGCCGATGACGTTTAAAAGATTCGATGCGCACTCTGAATTTAACTCGTTAGTCAAAGCCATGCCCGGCTATGTTCCCGGCAGCAATCTATGACCACTCCGCCGCAATATCCGATTCCAGGACGATTAAATATTTTTCTGACGTTGCTGGTCGTATCGCTCTGCCTCTTCCTGCTTTGGGCCTCCGGCCAGGTCCAAAGTTGGTGGGCGGTGGCAGCGATCGCCGTGGTCTATGGTTTGGTGATGAATACCGGCTACGCCCTCGGCCATGAAGCGGAGCACGATATTTTGCATCCCAATCCGACCCTCAACGACCTCGGCGGCGCCATCATCTCGCTCTTTTTTCCCGCGTCCTTCCAACTTCGCCGCCAGGGCCATCTGGGCCACCACCTGCGCAACCGCACCGATGACGAAGCCTTTGACCTCTATTTTGAAGGCGAAAGTCCGGTTTGGAAATATCTTCAATTTTACGGAATCCTCACCGGCTTTTTCTGGTTGGTGATCGTCCTCAGCAATTTTATCGCGGTCGTGAATCCCCGCTGGCTGGCCTCGAAAACAAACCTGGATCGCCCGACCGCTGCCTTGCAGGAAACGCTCAATCCAAAATATTTTCGCCTGATACAACTCGAAGCGTTGCTGGTTCTTTTGCTGCATGGCGCGATGATCTTTTATTTTAAAATCCCCCTGCTGCATTATTTCGCGGTGCTGTTCGGTTTTGGCTTCGTCTGGTCCACGTTGCAATACATCCATCACTATGACACCCCGCGCGATGTGATAAAGGGAGCCCGGAATGTGCGAACGTGGCGGGTTTTCGATTTGATCTGGCTTAATCACCATTGGCATCTCAATCATCATCTGTCGCCGACCGTGCCCTGGATTTATTTGCCCAATCTGGAAGCCGACGCCGCAAAGCCAATCCCCTTTTGGACCGCATATTTCCGGCAATGGCGCGGGCCGCGCTTTACTTTGGATCGGGTGAACAATCGTCATGCTGGCAAATTCGTCAGATAAACTGGCCGCCGAACTCAAGGCCGTCAAAGCCTCAGTCGCAGCAACGGAAATCCGTTGGCGCGGGCGGCTCTTGCTGCTCGCCCTGAACTTCCTGCCGTTGCTTCATGCGCTGCTCACGCTCAGCGTGTTGCTGGTGTTGCCCTTAAATTGGCCGGTGCGTATTGGCCTCACGGTGGGAACCCTCTATTTGCTGCCGCCCATCCTTGCCCGCCTGATTTTGTTTTTCGTCCCAATCGCCCAGGGCAACATTGCCATTGGCAGCCGGGCGTTTTTTGCCTGGTGGACGTTATTCCAACTTCAGATTGTCTTTTGCCGGCTACCGGCTTTCGAAGAGATTATGCGGCTGGTTCCGGGCTTATATTCGCTTTGGCTGCGGCTCTGGGGCGCGCGCATCGGCCGGCTCACCTATTGGTCGCCGGGAACCACCCTCACTGACCGCTCGTTTCTCCGGATCGGCAACGACGTCGTTTTTGGCGCCGGGGTTCGCCTGAATGCCCATGTACTGGCCAAAAATTCACGAGGCCAGTTGGAATTGCTGCTGGCAAATTTGCAGATCGGCAATCGCGTCGTGGTTGGCGGTTATTCATTGTTAACCGCTGGAACCGAAATTGCCGACGACGAAACCACGCGCGCCTGCCAGCTTTCACCGCCCTTTTCGGTGTGGAAAAATGGCCGGCGCATCAAGCCCGTCACTGAATTTGAGTAAGATCAAAGGCAATTTTTCCGAGGTGATGACTGGCCGCTTGCGCTCCGAGCCGGCCCTGAAACTTATTTTGTTGTTCGGGTTGAATTTGCTGGTCTACGGGCCTTATCTATTTTTGCAACGGCACCATTTCTTCCCGGCCACGGTCATGCCATTGAGTTCGCTTGATCATTTGATCCCGTTTTCCGACCAAGCCGTCTGGTTATATTTTTCCATTTATCTGTTGATGCCGATTGGCCCATTCTTGATGAATCGTCGCGGGCAACTTCTCCGTTATGCCGCCGGGATTGTTCTCTTCAGCTGCGTGGCCGATGTCGTGTTTCTTTTCTGGCCGACGACCTGCCCGCGACCGGCGATGACGGAAGACAATATCGGCTACCAAATCCTTACCCGGCTGGACAATTCGTTTCACGCCTTCCCTTCCCTGCACGCAGCGTTTGCCGTTTATTCGGCGTTGTGCGGCGGATTGGTTTTGCGCGAGCTTGGGGTTTCCATTTTTTACCAGCTCGGCCTGTGGCTTTGGGCCGCCCTGATTTTATATGCCACGCTGGCGACCAAGCAGCATGTCGTGGCGGATATCATCGCGGGCAGCGTGCTGGGCGGAGGCGCCTTTATCGTTGCCTTCAAGGCGAGGATTTTTATTTCCAAAGACAAACCGCCGCTCCAAGCTGTTGATGCCAGTTTGAATCAACCCCATTCAACGACCCGATGAAAACCAATCAAATCCTCGCGCTGGTCGCCGCGTTCATTTTTTTCGGACTGAATACGACCGCCCGCGCTGACGAAGACGCGGATCGCAACGCGCTGCGTTTGATCCGCACGAATTACATGACGGCGGCCAACTCCGGGGATTTGTCCAAAATCAAAAATGATTTAAGCAAAGAAGTCACGGGCGTCATGGTGACCGGCCAGCCGGTGGCGGGTTACGACGGCCTCGTGGCCTACTGGCAAAAGGTTCAAGCCCTGATTGGTCAAGGCGGCACCTATCAGGTGGTGGTGAACGTAGATAAAACGGACCTATTTGGTGATGTCTCAGTTTCGCATGGCACTACCGACGAAACCGTTCGTCTGGCGAGCGGCAAGGAATTGGCTTTCAGTTC
>DASYEY010000128.1:0-6182 GCA_036498725.1 Verrucomicrobiia bacterium
ATCGGCAACCAATTCCGGAAACCGATCCTGGATAAAGTGGCCCCGGTTTTTAAAAATTCTCACGGTTGCCCGGGGCACAAGTTCGCGGTACGGGTTCAGGTTTTCTATCTCCACGATGGCATCATCCTGGCTGTGGTAAAAAAAGATGGGTTCCGCGATTTTTCCCAGGCGACGCGGTGGGCGTTGCAAGGCGAAATCACCAAAGTCGCGATCTTCCGCCTGGGTTTTATAAGGGGCGCTGACCAGGAAAATCCCCCTGGCTTTCCGGGGACGAACAGTTTCTGCGAAATATTTGGCCACAAAGATGGCACCGAGTGAATGTCCCACCACGATGGGATCTTTGGCAACTGCGGCCGCCTTTTCATACCAAATTTTCCATTCCCGATATTTGGCGTTCTGCCAGTTTGGCATCTCGAGCGAAAGCACCTTGAAACCAGCGCCAAGATTCTTTTGCAATTGCCTCTGCCACCCGATTCGCGGTGAAAAATCCACCTCAAAATGGGAATGTTTCAATTCGCTCAAGTATTCCTGATACGAGGTCCAGCAGCTCCCGCCGTGAATGACAATGACAGATGTTTTGGCCATAGGATCAATTGGCTTAAGTTGCCATAAGCAGCTGAAACTGCAACCGATGAAGGCAGGCCGGCAGATTTTGCCACAGAGCACAGAGCACACAGAGAAGGAAATTCATTTTTAGCCACGGATTAAACACGGATGGAACCCAGAAACGCTGTAGACAAGATTTCATTTTGACTCCGGAATTCTGTCCTTCCCTGTGTGCTCTGTGACTCTGTGGCTTTTCATTCATTTTTTAAGCTGACTGACCGGTAATAAACTCCGCGCCACGAATCGGCGTTGGTTTGCTATGGCCCCGTTGCGCATACACGCGCGTGAAGGCCGCGCCAAAAAAGAGAATCAATGAGGAATAATAAACCCATAACAAAATGATGACGAGCGAGCCCATGGCTCCGTAGATCGAGATGGTGCTGCTATGACCGATATAGAGACCAAACAGAAATTTGCCGACATTGAATAAAATCGCCGTGAGAAATCCACCCAGCCAGACATTATGCCAGGCGACTTTGACATCCGGTAGAAATTTGAAAATCATCGAGAATAAAATCGTGATGATACCGAGTGAGACGGCGAAATTAAGCAGCTTCATCACGATCTGCTGGCCGGAGATGTAATGGCCCATGAAATTTCCGAACGCTGACAGCGCGGCGCTGATCGTCAGGGAAACCAGCAAGAGAAATCCGATTCCAAAAACCATCGCCAGCGACAGCAGGCGGTGCCGGATAAAGCTGCGCACGCCAAAGCCTTTTTTCTGTTCCACCTGCCAGATCTGGTTCAAAGAATTTTGCAATTGAATGAAAGCGCCGGTTGCCGCGATGAATAGCGTCGTGATGGCAATCGTCGTTGCCCAGACACCGGTTTTGGGCTCGCTGGCGGCAATCACGATCGCCTGAATCGCGTCGCTGCCATTCCTGCCGATCATGCCGCTTACTTCACTGAAAAGCTCGTGCTGTGCCGCCTCTTCGCCGAAGCAATATCCCGCGATGGCGAGCACGATCAAAAATAGCGGCGCAATCGCAAAGAACGTATAGTAGGACAAGGCTGCGCCTTGCGTGATGAGCTGGCCGTCCGCGCACGCCAGAATCGTATCGCGCAGCATCTCATAGAGTGGTTTGAGCCGGGGAACTTTCATCACGGCTTCATGAAACCACAAGCTTATGGCTGATGCCGTTTGCTTCATGCAGTTTTAACTGCAAAATAGCTTCAACCTTGCCACAGCTCATCGCTCTGAATTGCCATAGTTTTTTGACTTTACGTGATCCGCAACTTGCAATTTGCAATGAGGCCGCCTGAAAAGCGCATGGTCATCGCTTGTTAGCGGATTAATCCGCCATTCAATTCAAACGTTTCGAAGTGGCATACTTTTGGCTAATGGATGATTGCAAAAATAAAATCAACCTATGAGCACCTCTACTATCCTGATCATCATCCTGATTGTCTTATTGATCGGTTCCTTGCCGACCTGGCCTTACAGCGGAAATTGGGGATATTATCCCAGTGGCGGCCTCGGCTTGGTCGTGTTGATTGTGGTCATACTCTTACTGCTCGGCCGGCTATGAAGATCGGGCATATGCATTGGGCGAAGTGCCTGTCCTTCGCCAGTAATTTGATGCCCCGGCGAACGTTGGAGCCGGGGGAGATCAAGACCTTGAAGTTTGCCGGCATCGCTCAGGATCATAAAATGAATCCCAGCCTGCACGAAGCTTACGCCGAGTTGCCGCCCCAGGCGCAAGCGCCGCCCGGTTCCCAAGCCGCCATGCGACCGGTGCCATTGGAAGAAGATCGTGAATATATTCCCGGAGAACGTTTAAAGGGCAGGGTGGCGATCATCACCGGTGGCGATAGCGGCATCGGTCGTTCCGTGGCCATTTTATTCGCCAAGGAAGGTGCGGATGTTTGTATCGTCTATCTGAATGAAGAAGCGGACGCGGAGAAAACCACCCAGCGTATCCTTGAACTGGGCCAGCGCACCATTCAGGTCGCCGGTGACATCGCCAATCCAGAATTTTGCGACGAAGTCGTGCAACGCACCCTGAATGCATTTGGCCGCATTGATATTTTGGTCAATAATGCCGGGGAACAAACCGAGGTGGACGGCGTGGAAGGTTTGACTCCGGCACTCGTTGAGAAAACCTTTCGTACTAATATTTTTGGGTTTTTCTACATGAGCAGGGCGGCGGTCCCGCATTTGAAAAAAGGTGCCACGATCATCAATACCACATCCATTCAGGCTTACGATCCCTCGCCGCATTTGATGATCTATGCGGCGACCAAGGCGGCGATCTTGAATTTCACGCGCTCACTGGCCAAGGAACTCGCTGAGAAAAAAATTCGGGTGAACGCCGTGGCTCCCGGACCGATCTGGACGCCTTTGATTCCCGCCACGTTCAAGCCGGAAGACCTGCCGACCTTCGGGGACAAGACCTTATTCAAACGTCCCGGCCAGCCGGAGGAAGTCGCCCCCAGCTATCTTTTTCTAGCGACCGAGGCCGAATCTTCCTTTATCACCGGCCAGGTCATCCATGTCAACGGCGGGCAGGGAATGGTAAGTTAAGTTGAGGGACCTGGGTTGATTCATAAAGGCCCACCCCGGCCTTCTCCCGCACTCTGAAAAAACATTCAACGCTCAACATTCAACACCCAAGGTCGCGTGGCCACACTACCTTCGAAGTTCGGAGTTCAATGTGCTCTGTTGAAACCTTTTTTTGACAGAATTTACCGAATTAACCGAATTAAAACGTCATTTCCTCTGAGTTTCTTTGAATCTTAACCCGTCTGTCATCAAATCGTCGCCGTGAGTCGCCATGCTCAAACGATTTGATTTCAATGAATTATCACCTCCTAACTGGTAAGGCGGAGTTGCCGCTCCCCCCCAATGTGAAAAAATGTCGTGGTACGTTCGCGCTTTCTGGCCTGGGTCAGCGACGCGGTTATAAATGGGCCAAGCGGCAGCTTTGCCTGGCCGTATGTGGAATTTTATCCTGCCTGGCGACCACGCCCGGCTTGGCCGTCGAACCCTTGACTCGCATGCACGCGCATAACGATTACGAGCATCCCCATCCCTTGACGGATGCGTTGGCCGCCGGGTTTTGCAGCGTCGAGGCTGACATCTATGTGGTGGACGGACAGTTGCTCGTGGCACATGAACTCCAGCAAACCCGACCCGGCCGCACGTTGCAAAGTCTTTACCTCGATCCTTTGCGGGAAAAAATTGGCACGAACAATTATGTCCTCGCCCCGAACGATGGTTTCACGCTGCTGATTGACATCAAGACGAACGGAGTTGAAACCTATCAAGTTCTGAAATCGGTGTTGGCCAGGTATTCGGACCTGCTGACGCATTTTACGGACACCAGCCTGACACGCGGCGCGGTGACAGTTGTATTGTCCGGCGCGCGGCCGGAGGAATTGGTGCAGGCCGATCCGGAACGCCTATGTGCCATTGACGGGAAATTAGCTGACCTGGAATTGAATCCGTCGCGTTATTTGGTGCCGTGGATCAGTGATAAATGGTCAACGGTTTTCACCTGGAAAGGGAAGGGGAAAATGCCCGAAGCCGAACGTCAAAAATTGCGCGAGCTGACCCGCCGCGCGCAGGCGCAAGGCCGGCGAATTCGTTTTTGGGGCGCACCGGACAACCCGGCCGTCTGGCGCGAGCTATTTGATGCCAACGTGGATTTGATCAACACCGACCATTTGAACGGCCTGCGCGATTTTCTGCTCGCCCAAAAAAATCCTCATCCGCCATCATAATAAAACTTGCCCCCTTTACCCAACGATACACGGCGCGTTTTTGAAAAGACAAAAGCACCAAAAAAATTAGAATCGTTGGAACGATACAAGCCCCAACCGCAACAAGGATGTCTTTGGTAAGACTCAAGCCTGGTTGTGGACAGGGGGCATACTGCCTTGAAAATAAATTTCTCCAAATTCCGCATTGTAAAGTCTGGTGCCATATTTAAAGACGCAAAGGGAATTAACGCAAGCTGCAATCAGTGGAGCTGTCCATGATATGAAAGCTAACGCGAACCGATCAGCCCACGCTGGGAGTCGAAACCGAAATGGCTGGTAAAAAGCTCATGCGCGTCGGTGGTCCGAGGTCTTGATGAGTTTAAATAAATCATTGCGTGCTTCACGAGAGAAAACGCGGAAGTTGATGACGAGTGTCGCAGCTGATGTCTTCACCTCAATCCACTTGGCCGCAAATTGACCGTTCTGACTCATCAATCTGCAATCTGTGATCTCGCTTAATCTAACTGTGTGCTTTCCAGAAAAAAGACTCGAATATATCAAAGTGTCGGGTGTGATGGTTAGTTGGAAACGTGAGAGCCACCAAAAAACTGCTGCGAGAACGCCGATGGGAAACGTTGAAAAGATGAAGATTTTCGTCACTGACGGCGGCGGAACTGAATAGAAAACTGGTGCAAACATCAGCAACAGAGACAAACCAAACGAAAACACACCCAGCACAACAAACGTGCTGATTGGAACTGAGTATGTGCGGTGCATGGTAAAAAGTTTTACAAAAAAGAATAGGCCATGCCGGTGCTGCTTTGTCAATTTGGAAAGCCCAGCCGGCGTTGACTTCAAAAGCTTGTAATTCTAAAGGATAATTAGAAATCTAAAGTTCTAACTGGCAATATAATTTCCGCCTAACCCATAAGACTGCTTAATTTAGCATCATAAGTTAGTCACGTAAGTCCTCCCCCGAACGTGGTATTCTCAGATTTTTCCTTTGGTGAAATAGTCGTGGCTCATTTGCTTGCCGCACACTCTTGCCACAAACCCGGGCAAGCAATGAATGGAAAACGGAACGGGAAACACAACCAAAATGCCTATCCAAAATCAAACCCATGAAAATAAAACTCAAACCACTCAAACCACTTGCCCTGGCGGCGGCGGTCATCAGCCTGGCCGTAACCAATGCCCACGCCAATTACTGGGGATTCAACGGAATCGTCCAAAATCAAACGTGGCAGATTGAAGCCCGGCCCAATATCGTTGCCGATCACACCTATTGGGCCATCGTGTCCGTCAGCTCCATCGGCGGTTACGGCGGGATGCAGCAAAACACGAGCACGGATCGGCGTGGATTGTTTTCACTCTGGGATTCCACCGCCACCAATCTCGATGCATTTGTTTATGGATTTAATCCCAACCTGAGCTGGCTGGGCGATTCCAGTTTTCGATTTGGCGGTGAAGGCGCTGGTTCCCAGCTTTTGTTCCAGTGGAATTGGTCGGTCGGCAATACCTATCGCATGGCCTGGCGCCGTTTCATCGTGCCGGGTAGCACGCTCGTGACGTATGAAGGCTGGATGTATGATCCTTACAACATCAATGCGGGTGGCTGGGTTTGGGTGGGCAGCTTGCAACGGCCGCAAACCACCACGACCGAACAGAACATCAACGGCTTTGAAGGCTTCTCAGAAGATTGGGCTGGCACGGGCGGCATCCGCGATATTTCCCTGCGCAATGTCTGGCTGTTGAACCTCAGTAATCAATGGCAGAACATCAGCTATGCCGTGATGAATGACGACCGTGATGAAGGATTTCTCACCGCCATCGCCGGTGGCTGGAAACATCATTCGTACGACACGAATTATTCC
>DASYEY010000129.1:0-1896 GCA_036498725.1 Verrucomicrobiia bacterium
CTGACATTTTGGACATTCCTGCCAGCGGACCCGCGGACATTCATCACCGCCAATATGGATGTAGCGACTGGGGAAAAGCTGTACGACCTCATCCAAAATGTCCTCCATCACCACAAGGCTATGCGGGTTGCCGATACATAAAACATCATCTGCAATGCCCCAGCGCGTGCGCACTTCCAACGAAGTCCCACGACAGGATAAATCCGGATGCGTGGCCAACAATCCCAGGACGTGGCCCGGCATGTCTATTTCGGGCACGATGTCGATATGCCGAACCCTGGCATAAGCAACCAAATCCCGAATCTGCTTTTGCGTATAAAAAAACGGGCCGTATGGTTTTCCATCACCCGATTTGCGATCACCCGGTTTTGGCGACTCTTTACGGATTGAACCCACACGCGTTAGTTCAGGATACTTTTTAATCTCCAGACGCCATCCCTGATCGTCGGTGAGATGAAGATGCAGCGTATTCAATTTATGTAACGCCATCAGATCGAGAAATCCCTTCACCTCGCCCACCGTCAGGAAATGCCGGCTCACATCGAGCAACAGGCCGCGCCATGGAAAGCGCGGCGCATCTTCAATCTCCACACAACTTACTGTCCAATTGGTTTTTGCCACCGTTTTGCCAAACACTGCGGGTGGGAATAGTTGCAGCAATGATTGGACACCGTAAAATGCTCCGGCCGCGGATGAGGCCTTTATAGCTATCGCCTCCGGCGTGATCAGCAACTCACATCCTTCCGCGTCGGGAACAGTGTTTGTTCCAATTATAGAGATCAAAATATCCCCATCTCTGGCGGGTGCCGCGTGGATTTTAAGGGGATAACCGGTGGCCCGACGCAGTTGTCCGGCCAAATATTCTGCCGTTGGGCCGGCCGAATCAGTGACGCAAATGTGCGCGGAAGGATTCAATGTAAATACCCCGCCAGATACTTTAATTTGCCTGGGGGCTGGAATCAGAGCTGGACCATTTACTTCACTGGCAAGTGCCGCAACGGCTGCCAATGCAGCAGTCAATCCTAACAAACATTTCTTCATAAACAGATCGGGGATAAAAAAAGTCTCATGATGTTCGGACGGTTTGCCCGGATTTTTTTCCGTCAAAATATTCTTCAATCTCCTCCAATGTCTTACCCTTCGTTTCCGGTAAAAGGAAAGTGGCTGTGACAAAATAGACCACAGTGCACGCGGCAAAACCGAAGAACATCGTGGAATAACCATGTTGCCCAACCGTGGGCAGAAAAACGATGGCGACGGTTGTTGAAACGGCCTGGTTAATTAATAACGCGATGCTCATGCCGTTGGAACGGATACGCGTCGGCATCAACTCCGATAGTGCCAGCCATACGCATACCCCTGGCCCCATGGCGAAAAATGCCATGAAACTAAAAATGCATATAGCCGTCAGCCAGCCCGTGCTTTCCATTGGCACGGGCGTGACAAGCGCATGGTCAATGCGGAGCGCCGCCGTTTTGGATTTTTCCAGGTTGGCAAAAGGGTTTTGAAAAAAAGCGGCCACTTTATTCGGCGGCACACAGCCGTTGCGATTGAGTTCGATGCGAGCGCCGGTGTCATCCGAGCGAATAACTTTGGAAGCCGCCGTAAAGTCGCCGTACGAATAAATCACCACCAGGCTTGAGGGACGCAACGAATCTGTCGCGCCAAGCCATTTTGCCGCCAGCTCGGCGTTGAACCCAATGACCGCGGTTTGGTTAGAGACCGTTACCATGCTTTGGACAGCCTCTCGCACGTCCACCTGGTGTTTTTCGCTTTTGCGAAAAAAGAGACCGGCCACCACCAGTGAAACAATGATTCCCGCCGCCCCCATCGACAGAAGAAATTTACGGCCTTTCTTGTCCACCAACGCGACTCCCGCCATGGTCACCAGGAATT
>DASYEY010000130.1:0-1579 GCA_036498725.1 Verrucomicrobiia bacterium
AAGGAAAGCCGCGGCGGCCATTTCCGCGAAGATTTTCCGGATAAAGATCCCGAAGCGCAGAAATACAATAACGTCATTTCCAAACAAGCGGATGGCTCCATGGCGCTGCGCCGTGAACCAATTCCGGCGATGCCAGAGGAATTGAAACAAGTCATCGAAGAGATGAAGAACTAACCACTTCCACACGATGAACAAAACTGTCACTTTCAAAATCTGGCGCGGCGACGCGAACGGCGGCAATTTCGTCGAATACAAAACCGAGATCACCGAAGGCCTCGTGGTGCTCGATGTCGTCCACAAAATTCAGGCTACGCAGGCCAACGATCTCGCCTGCCGCTGGAATTGCAAGGCCGGCAAATGCGGCTCCTGCTCGGCGGAAATCAACGGCATCCCCAAGCTCATGTGCATGACGCGCATGGATACGCTGAACACGGACAAGCCGATCACCATTGAGCCGATGCGCGCGTTCCCCAGCATCCGCGATCTGGCCACCGATGTTTCGTGGAACTTCCGCGTCAAACAAAAGATCAAAAAATTCAATCCGCGCAAACCCGATTGCGAAGACGGCACCTGGCGCATGCAGCAGCAGGACGTTGACCGCGTGCAGGAATTCCGCAAGTGCATCGAATGTTTTCTCTGCCAGGACGTCTGCCACGTTTTGCGTGACCATCACAAGCACGATGAATTCATCGGCCCACGCTTCCTGGTTTACACAGCGGCGCTGGAAATGCACCCGCTTGACACGGAAAATCGTTTGCCCGAGCTCAAGCAATCCCAGGGCATCGGCTTCTGCAACATCACCAAGTGCTGCACGAAGGTCTGCCCGGAACACATCACCATCACGGACAATGCGATCATTCCGTTGAAAGAACGCGTGGTGGATGAATATTACGACCCCTTTGGCTGGCTGCTGAAAAAGATCCGGCCGCAAGGTTGATACTCCAGTTTGAAGCCCACGGTTCGCCGTGGGTTTCTTATTTTTGCGCTTACCCCGGCATCGAACGAATGCCCGATGGCCGGCCTCGCCAGTTTTGGCGATTATACAGGTGCAGTTTTATCAAATAACTTTGCAGAACTCACATAGCTCGCATGACGCGAAATTTGTTATCTTGAGTCCGACCAATTGACTTTTTATGAGCAAAAATCTGCCACTGGGAAAGTTTTCGTTTGGCATGGGTGACCGTTTTGGCCATCAAGGCCGGGCGCAGTTGCGTGCTTGTGTATTGGCGACGGAACTGGGTGCGGACGTTGTGCCGGTCTGGAATAAATCCAATCGCGAACACAGTTTTATTGGCACGGAACCGGCCAGCTTGCGCACCGAGGCAGATGCGGCGGTTAATGCGCTGGGCTGGAAAAATGCGTACCACGTGGACGCCGATCATATCCGGCTGGAGACGGTGGACCGTTTTATTGCGTCGTCAGATTTTTTCACGATTGATGTCGCGGATTCCATCGGCAAACCGGCGGCGGCTGCCAGTGTCAGCGCTTTTATCACCCGGCACCCGGAATTGACCGGCAGCATTTCCATTCCCAACCTTGACCAAGCACTGGAAATTTCCCGGGCGGAAGTCGAGCGGGT
>DASYEY010000131.1:0-10251 GCA_036498725.1 Verrucomicrobiia bacterium
GAGACTTTGGAAGGTTCACAAGTGGAAGATATCATTCGCACCGGCACCTTCACGCCCACGCAAAAGCCGCCGACCGATGTCGGCCCGATGCTCGGCGCACCCGCCGGCACGCCATTGCCGGAAACGCCGGCCAAGCCAATACCGCCGAAGTTAGGCGGACTTGGCACACCGTCACCGATGCCGGCGGGTTGAAAAGTTTTGAATCAAAAAGGACAGGTCGCAAGACTTGTCCTTTTTTTATTGTTTGTAACGCTCAGGGTTATGGCGAAGGCGTCAATACGTTTGGGCGAAGCAATGCTTCGCGCTCCAGCCTTGACCGCTTTACCCGCGCACAGTGGAGCGCGGAGCATTGCTGTTGAGTATCAAGACATGGGTAACAGGTGTCACCCATGTCTTGAAACACAACAGCATTGCTCCGCTCGGTAGTCGCTATGAATAAACGGGAGGGCGGAGATATGCTCCGCCTCAGCATGAAATTGTGGTGTGATTCGTTCATTTTCTGGCCTTGGGTATCGTCACTCACAAATAAGCAAAGCCGCAGCTTTGCGCTGCCAAATTTATACGATCTGCTCCACTTTGAGCGTTAGAGCGGTTCAAGAAATACTGTGGCCGTTCGGAGCGAGGATTTTTGGGTTTAGGCGAGGCTTCGGCGAAGGAGCAGGTTTGCCAACCCTGTGACTGAGCCGAAACGACGCCAAAACCCAAAAAGACCGCTGCCGTTCTTTTCTTCCCGAACGACCTCAGTATTTCTTGAACCGCTCTAGTTAGAGACTCGTCACCTCGTCACCTACAAGATCAGCCTGAGAGCGGCTATAGTCTTGTTTAATCTGCCCTAAGGGTTGGAAACGTTCGAGGGCCATTTCCGCTGGATGGCTTTGGTCGCGCTGCGACCAAAGTCGTCGCCGAGCGCAGCGTCAGGCGACGAAATGTAGCGCGTCCAATTGCACCGCACAGATTAAAAACCAGCCGGGGAAACCATGGATAGATCAACCAATTCACCCGGGCGAATTTTCAAGCCGGGCGGCAGGGTAATTTCCACCGGCAGGCCAAAATCAAGCAATCCGCCGGGGCGGGCCATCGCCAGGACATTGGTGATCGGTTCAAATTGCGCCCCCACGCTGTTGATGTGCGCCCGGCTCATCTCCCGCTGGAACGTGCGGGTCCGCACTTCCACCTGTTGCCCCACTTTGGGGTCAAACGGAACCGGCTGGCGCAGGTAGGCAACAATTCGTTCAGGCTCGGTGCCGGCGATGGTTAAAATCACGCTGCCTTCGGAAATATTTTCACCCGCTTGATGATAAATGAGGCCAACAACACCATCCATCGGTGCGACCAAAGTAACTGGTCCGGTTCCCTCAGCGACGGCCGCCTTGAGTTTCTGTTCTTCAATCTGAAGGGAAACGGCGAAGGTGCCGGTGAAGTCATTGGTTGGGGATGAACCGGTCGCATCCAGCTGCTTGAGGCCGGCCTCGGCCGTTTGCACCAGGTTGGAACGTTCGAAAACTTCTGCCGTCAAAGCTCCTTCCAAGGTTACCGCCTGCTCGTAAATGTCATCGGCAACCAGCTTTTGTTCATGCAAGGCTTTTTCCCGGTAGAGTTCGTCGCGGGCACCTTGCAGATTTACCCGGGCGGTAGCCAGATCAACCCTTTGCTCCAGCCAATCTACCTGCAATTGTTCATAGTCCGTGGCGTTGCGTTGGCGGGTCAGGTAGGGATCAATTTTGGCGCGCAAAATATCCAGTTCAGATTGGATAGCGGCAAGGGCCGTGCGCGGGTCCGTCGGTGACAGCACGGCGAGCGGCGTGCCTTTGGTCACCATCTGAAAATGATCCACCCTTAGTTGCAGGATTTTTCCGATGCACGGACTGGCGACCTGCGCGCTACGGCCTTCCACCGCGCCAACGAACACGGGCGCACTGACATTATGTTCCCAGATGACAGAGATGCCGCCCACTGACGCCACAAACAGCACGATGGGCAGGAAACGCACACGAAATTCGCGCCACCTCAAGGCTGGCGGCGTGGGAATGGGAGGCAGAGAGTCGCGGTTCATCTTAAACTTAAACTTCAGATTCGTCTTCGGCTTTCATGCTCGTCAGGCGGGACACGCCTTCAAATTGGGTTAGTTCCGACAGCAGTTCGTTTACCCGGCTCGGATCGCGCAACAGCAGACGGTAGGAAAGATCCGCGCCGGCTTGCGCGGGATTGAAGCGCCGGCTGGAGCATTGTGCCCGCAAGCTGTGCCGTTCCAACAGCCGTCCCAGCCCGCCTAATTCTTCAGGTGATTTCGCCCAGTGCAGGTTCACCACCACATCGAAACGATGACGGCTGCCAAAGGAGATGTAGGATAACATCAGCAGTACAGCGACAATCACGGCGCAGCCGATGACCGCCGTGGAAAATTTTCCCGTGCCGGACGCCATGCCGACGACGATGACGGACAGGACATAAGCCGTGTCCAGTGTGTCACGCAAGACATTCCGAAAACGCACGATGGCGAACACAGCCATCAAGCCAAAGGCCGTGACCAGATTGTTGTTCAGCACCTGCATGACCAGCGAAACAAGGATGGGCAACATCACGAGCGAGTTCGTGAAGGATCGGGAATAGGAAAGCCCCGAGTGCGTGGCCATATAAACCCACGCCAGTAACTGGCCACAGACATACGCCAGCAACAAGCCCAGGACGAGAATCGGAATGTTCAGCGGACTGGCCGCGTAATCACCATGAAATAACCAGTCAATCATGCAAATACCTGTTCACTTCTTTCGCCGGCCAGAATCAGCGAATCACGCCGGGCCTGAATTTTTTGGGTTGCCTCCGCCGTCATCAGATCTGTCAACAATAACGGATTGCGCCCGGCTTCACGCAGGAGAGAAAGTCCATCCGCGTATTTCGCGGCGGAACATTGCCGCACGCCGAAATGTCGCACCAGGTCTCCAAACCAGGCAGGGAACCGCCCGGTAAATTTCAACTCAAGGATGACTTCTTTCCCAAAAACGCAAACTGGATCGGCCATCTTGGCACTCATGCAAGAGGTGGCGTCCAGATCCAGCTCGACCTGGCGATCCATGGTGACGCGCACAGAATTATTGTGGGTGCTGACCCAGGCTTCCCGACGATAGTTCACCAGGGCCATGGGCCGCGCCTGGATTTGAACCATCATCTGGCAGAAATTTTGGAGGGCGCACAGATGCCGGGGATCCTCAGATAGCATGTCTTCCATGGGCGGCATGCGGCCCGCCAGTAATTCGGCCGCTCCGGCCCGGGTGACGCCGCCGCGTTGTTTCAGGATCGCTTCGTTCATCCGCCGCTTGATTTCAAAAAATACCGGTGAATCCGGTTTGTCGTCATAGTAACGCACGCGAAGCTTGTAGCGGTTTTTATTGCCGTTGACGGTCTGCCAATAGAGTGACAAGTCGCCGGAATCCAAATACAAGCTGTGAATCGGGTAAGACAAATCCGGCTGGCCCACGCCGAATTCATCCAAGGTGAGATGGGTGCTGATATAATCGCGTACCGCCAGAGCCGCCGACTCCGGGATTAGGTACTTTAGCTCCAGTCGTTGAGTTTGCAGGTTGTCAGTCGCCATAATGCGCACCGATATTGGGCCGCCAAAAATTAGGCAAAAGTTGCATGGTGATTTTCAAATGTCACACAACCGTAACATCCAATCAAGCCCCAGATTCGGATAATTCCTCATTCGCAGGATAAAAAAAAACCGCCAGATTTTCCATTGGGAGAGAAACACACGGCGGAACGTCAGGACACCGATCTCGATTTAGATTAATCCTACCGCACTTTTCT
Organism: Verrucomicrobiia bacterium; assembly: GCA_036498725.1. GTDB lineage: Bacteria > Verrucomicrobiota > Verrucomicrobiia > Limisphaerales > UBA11358 > UBA11358. Next base: position 3,808 of record DASYEY010000131.1, read on the forward strand.
CCCGTTATTTAATATTGAGGCGTACCTTTAAAATGTTTTTGGTAATAACCCAGTGCTTTAGCACTGGGTTAAAAACGCAGCTTGAAATCAAAGTCCCGTAGGGACGAAAGAAACCTTCTATCGTCCCTACGGGACTTTCTGACTGAAGCTCATGCTAACCGCAGCCTTAAAAGGCTGGGCTATTGTCAAAAACAGTTTCTCTCCCAATAAAAACCACTTTGAAAATAGATCATCCATTCTGAAAAAATGATCAAGAAAGTTTTCTGTTATCACATGCGCAAGCATTGACGTCCAAAATTTCATGTAAAGCATGCTTGACAAATGACAAGCATGCTTTACACTGCTTTTATTATGAATGTGAAACCAAATCTTCCGAATGATATCTTTTGGGGCAAAGGTTATTCCTGGCGCAAGGATTGTCGGGTGAACAGCGGGCTGGCGCTGGCCGCCGTCGTTTCCGGCTTTGCGGACGTCATTTTTGCCCACACCGTAAGGCAGTGGTCGCTTGAAGCGCGCACCGCCATCGTGCTGGTGGAATTTCTGGCCATTGCGCTGTGGGCGCTAAATGTCACCCGCTGGATTCACGGCATGGATGAACTGCACCGTCGCTTGACGACCTCGGTAATGTTGTCAGCCATTGGCGCGACTTTTTTTGTCATGCTGCTCTGGCATCGACTGGATCGCGCCGGCCTGTTCAACGCTATTTTTCCGACTCCAAAAAATGGCGGCAGTTGGGACATCTGCACGATCTGCCACGGATTTTTATTGTTTGTGCTTTTTTACGGCCTCGCCCAATTCGCCTTTCACCGTCGTTATAAATAAACATAAATTCATGAAAAATAATCCCCTATCCCAAATCAAATTCATCGCCTTGTTTACGGCGCTTTTGAGCGCGCAACTGTTCACTGCGAAAGCCGATCCGATCTCGGATCGCATCACCGTGACGGTCCGCGGCCACGGTCCGGACGTGTTGCTTATTCCAGGGTTGGCGTCTTCCAGCGCCGTCTGGGATGCGACTGCCAGTCATCTGGAAAATCATTTCCGCCTGCACATTGTTCAAGTGGCAGGATTCGCGGGTTCGCCGGCCAAGGCCAATGCCAAAGGTTTGGTGATGCAACCGACGGTGGAAGCGATTGATGCCTACATCAAGACCAACCAGCTGCACGCGGTCAAAGTGATCGGACATTCGCTGGGTGGATTGATGGGCATAATGCTCAGCCTCCAGCATCCCGAAGATGTTGACCGGTTGATGATCGTGGATTCCCTGCCCTTTTTCGGCGTCTTTTTCGGCGCGCAAGACAGTGCCTCGGTGATGCCACAAGCCGCGGCCATGCGCGACAACATCATCACTCAAACCCAGGATGACTATGCCAAGAGTGAAGCGACCTTCCTGCACGTTCTAGTGAAATCATCGGAAGGATATAAACAGGCTACCAATTGGGCGATTGCGTCCGATAAATCAGTCGTGGCCCGAGCCATGTATGAGGACACAACCACCGATCTTCGCCCCCAACTGTCTAAAATAAAAGCGTCCGTAACGATGCTTTATCCCTGGGATGCTCAATCCGGCTTTCCGCAAGCAGCCACCGACCAGCTTTATCAGGACAACTATGCGGCGTTGCCTAATAAAAAGCTCATCCGCATTGATGGCTCATTTCACTTCATCATGCTTGACCAGCCGGACAAGTTCGCCGCCCAAGTGGACACATTTCTTAAATGAAAGCCATGAACCCAAAAGCGAAAACATATTTTTGGTCGGCCCTGGCTGCTGTACTCACCTACGTGTTGTTGGCGATCGAGCTATACCGCGAGCTGCATCCCCTGACGAATAAGGGTTACCTGACCGTGTTTCTATTTCCGCTCGGCCCGGCGGTCCTGGTTTCCACCGCCATCAATCTGAAATTAATGAAACCAAAGTTTAAAAAATACAACCAACGAATGATCCTGGGCCTGGTGGCGTATATCCTGGGCATTGATTTGTTGCACCATATTTCCCTGCCCGCCGCGCCCTATAAATATCTGTTGGTGTTATTGCCGATACTGCCCCTGATCTATATCTGTTTCACCATTATCCGTGTTGTTGCCGATCTGGATGAGATGTGGCAAAAAATTCACCTGGAAGCGATGGCCTTCTCCGGCATTGCCACCGGCTTCACCTGTATCAGCTACGATTTCCTATACGATGTAGGCGCACCGAAGTTGTCGTTGGAAGCCGGATTTTTCCTGATGTGGATTTACTATTTTATCGGGCTGTTCTTTTCCCGGCGGAGGTGTCGATGAAAAATAAACTGCGCGAACTACGCGCGGCGAAGGAGTGGTCGCAGTCCGATCTGGCGGACAAACTCGATGTCTCACGCCAGACCGTCAATGCCATTGAGACGGAAAAATATGATCCCAGCCTGCCGCTGGCGTTCAAGATCGCGAAACTGTTCAAAAAATCCATCGAGGAGATTTTTGAATCATCGGAGGATTAAAAGCTCCGTCGCCCGATTTTATTTGGCTTTCGCGACTTCTTATCAGAAATTGACCAATGCACCGTGCGCTGCCGTTCATTTTATTTTGCGCCCTGATTTGCCCGCGATTTGTTTGCGCTGCGCCGGTTTTTGCCAATGGCGTGACCAATGGCATGGTGAATGTGCCGGATCTGGTTGAGGCTTCAGGCATTGTGGCGAGCCGCAATAATCCCGGTGTGTTGTGGACGGAAAACGACAGCGGAAACGCCCCCGCCGTGAACACGCTGGATTATCAAGGGCGAAATCTGGGCACGTACGCCCTGCCCGACAACGTGGACAATGAGGACATCGGGATGGGGCCGGGGCCGGTGACGAACGTTTCGTATCTCTACGTCATGGACATCGGCGACAACAACGTCGACCGTGACCACATTGCGATCTACCAGACGCCCGAACCGGCAGTTTATTTCTGGCAAACGAACCATCCGGTTTCCAACCGCGCCATGAAGGGCACGCGGACAATCACATTGACGTATCCTGATGGCGCCCACGACGCCGAAGCCGCGTTCGTGGATTCCATGACGGGCGATTTTTTTGTGCTCACCAAGGATAAAACCAGCAACATTTACACGGCCCCCAAAGCGTTGCTCGATACGAGCGGCAATATCGCCCTCACCTTTGTCCGCACGCTGGATTTCAAAAAACCCAACGGCGCGGACATCTCGCCCCTCGGTAATGAAATCCTGGTCCGGCAGGAAAATTCCGCCCAGCTTTTTGCGCGTACCAACGGCCAGTCCATCAGCAGTGCCTTTGACGGGCCGGCCGATGACATTCCGGTGGTCGGTGAAGCCGGCGGTGAACCCAACGGCGAAGCCATCGGCTTTGATTATTACGGCAGCGGTTATTTCACCTTAAGCGATAGCGAACCCACAGGCGTGCAACCACTTTATTATTTTGCCCGCACCAGTTTTGACGGACCTACGCCGCCGCACGTGCTGGTGCCATTGGCGGCCAATTGGAAATTTCTCGCCAATGGCTCGGATCCGGGAACCTCATGGCAAAACCCGAATTTCAATGATGCCACCTGGAGCAGCGGCCCGGCCCAGCTCGGTTATGGCGACGGCGATGAGCAAACCGTTGTCAGTTATGGCGCACAGGCCAACAACAAATACATCACGACGTATTTTCGGAAAACCTTTGTGGCGACCAATGTGAACCGCATTGCCAATCTAACGCTGAAGCTGGTCGTGGACGATGGCGCGAATGTTTATCTGAACGGTGCGCTCATCAAAAATCTTAATCTCAGTGCCAGCGCCGCCTACAACGCGCTGGCCAGTCCAATGCCCACGGCGTTGCGCGACACCTGGCAGAGTTACGCCATTGACCCGAAGTGGCTGCGCGAAGGCACCAATACACTGGCGGTTGAAGTGCATCTGGCCTCCGCTGCCGCCAGCAGCTTGAGCTTTGACCTGCAGCTGGTCGCCACCGAAGCCCCGTTCATCACCGCCATTTCCCGGCAAGCCAATACGGCGAACATCTTTCTCACGGGCTCAAGCAATTCGCCGACAACGATTCAAGCCACGACGAATTTTTCGACCTGGACAAGCCTTGGCAGCGTGCTGCTGACGAATGGCAGCGGAAACATCTCCGATCCACAGGCGGCGAATTTGAAAATTCGCTTCTACCGCGCTTATCGTGCGTTGCCCTGATTCATTTGACTATTTAGGTAAATTGACGGATATTAAGAGAGCCAAATCGGATGGGGGCGTACTGGTTTCGACCATGTGAACACGCCAGAGGCGGCATGCCGAGGACGATGCGTTGGCCTCGTTAATCATTCGCATCAAAACCAAAAAGCTAACGAAGAACTAGCACTCGCGGCCTAAGGCCCCGACGTTTGTCACTGGACACCTGCTACGGTGAACGAACGATACAGCAGGCATGATTGAAGGCGGAGACCGCGCGTCAGCAATCGAGATCTTATCATGCGGACTAGGCAGTGCGACTTGAGTCCGGACAGCATCGCATAGCAGAAAATTTTATCCGGAATAAGCATGTAGTCGCGGCTGGTAGGCTTGCTTGGGACGCGGGTTCAATTCCCGCCGCCTCCACCACTTTCAATAATAAACTGGCGGCCATGAAACGTTGGCAACGATGAAATCGTTCAATGTTCCAGCATCCGTTCCAATGTCCCGGGTTTGTCGTGGACAGCCAGCTTGTCCACAATGGTGGCGCTGGCTTCGTTCAGGCCGATGATTTCCACTTCCGCGCCTGTGCGGCGGAATTTCAGCACAATTTTATCCAAAGCGCCCACGGCGGTTAAATCCCAGAAATGCGCATGGCTCACGTCAATCCGCACCTTGGCTACAGTGTCCTTAAAATCAAAGGCGGCCAAAAACTTCGCTGCCGAGGCAAAAAACACCTGCCCTTGGACGACGTAGGTTCGCGTCCCGCTAGTTTGATCCAGTTCACTACGAATGCGAATGACTTGGGCGACCTTACGCGCGAACGACAACGCGCTCAATAGCACGCCCACGCCCACGCCCAAGGCGAGGTTATGTGTCCACACCACCACCACGACTGTGGCAATCATCACCAAGCTGGTGCTCCGGGGATGCACCCGCAGATTTTTTAACGACGCCCAGGAAAATGTGCCGATGGATACCATGATCATCACCGAGACAAGCGCCGGCATGGGAATCTGTTTCACCCACGGCCCAAGCAAGACCAGCAGAATCAATAAACCGATGCCGGCGGTGAAAGTGGATAAACGCCCCCGCCCGCCCGATTTAACGTTGATAACGGTTTGACCAATCATGGCACACCCCGCCATGCCGCCGAACAGGCCGGAGACGATATTGGCCATGCCCTGCCCGGTGCACTCACGGTGCTTGTTGCTGGGCGTGTCGGTCAGGTCATCCACGATCTGCGCGGTCATCAACGATTCCAACAGGCCCACTGCCGCAATACCTATCGAGTAAGGCAGGACAATCCAAAGCGTTTCAAAATTCCACGGCACCTGCGGCCAGAGGAACACCGGCAACGATGACGGCAGTTCACCCAGATCACCCACATGCCGCACGTCCAGCTTGAAGCCAATGGATACCACCGTGAGCACGATAATCGTCACCAGCGGTGACGGCACGATCCTGGTAAAGCGTGGCAGGATATAAATGATCGCCAACCCCGCCGCAACCATGGCATAGACGGTCACACCTGCGCCTTTAAACTCAGGCAACTGGGCCATGAAAATCAGAATCGCCAGTGCGTTGACGAACCCGGTCAATACTGAGCGCGACACGAACCGCATGACGTTGCTGATGCGCAACGTGCCCGCGATGATTTGCAGGACGCCGGTAAGCAACGTGGCCACAAGCAGGTATTGCAAGCCATGTTCCTTGACCAAAGTCACCATCAGCAACGCGGTCGAGCCTGTAGCGGCGGAAATCATGGCGCGACGGCCACCAGTAAAGGCAATCGTCACCGCGATACAGAATGAAGCATACAACCCGACCTTCGGATCCACCCCCGCGATGATCGAAAACGCAATGGCCTCGGGAATCAGTGCCAATGCCACCACGATACCCGCCAGCAAATCGCCGCGCACATTGCCAAACCAGTCCTGTTTGATTGGCTGCCAGCTCCAACTACGACTCAAATTATTCATGTCTTAAATTATTCCATCCAGAATCAGTCAGGGATTCAACGACCGTTTGTCGTCGCACGAAGAAACACCTGGAAAATCAGCACCAGAGAATGCCCGGTAGATTACTGATAAAGACTTTCAAACTATCAGTATTTAACCGTCAAACAAGTCACATTTCGGGATTGGAGAGGAAATTCAGCGACCCGGAAGCTGGTGGCAATGAAGTAAACGCGCACCATGGGGCGTTTTAAATAAACCTGTAGCCGTAAAAGTTCGCCCGACAACATAGCTAATCGAAGGCGAGCTTGGACTGCGGCGGGAAGCGCAGCGCCACGCCGCTTTCGT
>DASYEY010000132.1:0-3465 GCA_036498725.1 Verrucomicrobiia bacterium
CTGCACGATGCATTTGTTCGGCAAAGAAATCATCGGATTCTTCGTAGTGGATCTCATCCGCCATTTGCACCAACGGATGATCGTTGCGCAGTTCACCGAACAGAACATCGAAACCAACCGCCTTGGCACCTTGCGTCGCCAGTTCGTCCACAAGCCGGCCATAAACCTGACGCGGCCAGAGCAATCCAAAACTGTAGCCAAGATAGCCGTTTTTGACGGCTTTGATGCTGGATTCCTCCATTGCGACGAACGCCAGATTGGTCGCCGCCGAGGCTGGAAAATGTCCGGCGGCACGGACACGCAAATCGTAGGTCATCTGCTCCAGCCGTTCAAAGAAATCCAGCCGCAATCCACGAACGCCGCAGATGAGCGCCAAAACGCAAAGCGCGATGAGCAGAGGCGTGCGTTTGAGGCGTTTGAACTTCACACCGTGTGATTAAACAAAAAACCAGCGCAACTCAAGGTTGCGCTGGTTAAAACTAAAATGACCTGCAAAAGCAGCTTTGCAATCACTCCCATCAGTTGCTACCAACCCCCAATGTGGGAGAAACATAAACCTGCGTATTGTCATAGGAAAAATCAACTTCCGTCCCGGAATAAGCTGTCTGCAATTGAGCGAACAACCCGTTAAGATAAGATATGTCGTCTTGAGAAATAGCCGTTGGCTGACCATTACTGGAAGCTGTCAAAGTTTGGCCGGGCACCACATTAAAAGTTCTCGTGGCACCATCCGCTCCAACTATTGATAGAACCACGCCGCCGCCAGTGCTTTCCAAACACGAAACCGTGCCGTCAGCACTGATACTGAACAAGGTGCCGCGAACTCCGGCAATGCCATTCGGCAACTTGATCAAATACTGGGAAGCACCGGAAAGTTTTTTAACGCTTGCGAAAATCTTTCCCTGCTTCAGGTTCAATTCTGTGTCACTGACAGTGTCAGCACCAGTATCGGTGATGGTCAACTTATCAATTCCCAAAGTAGTGTTTGGGGTAAGGCGCACCACATTCTGCTGAACTGATGGCGCATAACCAATCAAACCACGAACCGGGCTGTCTGGCGCAAACGAGATGCGGCTAGGCTGCCCAAAAGCTCCTGATGCCTGCGGCATTGAAACGGATTGGCCCAAAACGACATCCACCGTGCCATTGTCGCCGGTGCGGACGAGAGATCCCACAGGCAGGATTTTGCCCGCCAAGAGCGGATGCCAGACGTTGTCGCCCAACGAATAGCTGGCCGGGCCGGCTACACGAATCACCGTGCCGTAACCTTGCAAGCCAGCCTGCGCGGAGGCGGTGGCGGTGAATGAGAAAATTGCGCCGCACAAAGCAGCCGCAAAAATGGTCTGAAGTTTCTTCATAATAACCTTTTAAGTGAATTTTAGACTGCGGCCACTATACCTGCATGTGGCCAGTGTTGTCAACCGCGATTTGCATCAATAAATAAAAGGCAATTGTGGACGCCCGGAAGCTTGGTCGGCCAGTTTCGCTTCGCAGATGGGAAGATAATTCCGGGCAATCTGGTTGTGTTCCGAGGAAAGCTTCAATGACCGGGTGAACCATTCCTGGGCGGCGGCATAATCGTGCATCTGCACGTAATGCCAGCCAATGTTCGCCACGGTGAAGTAGCCATTGGGATCGCGCACTTCAGCCTCACGATAAGCGGTTTTCGTTTTTTCGCCGTGCTGGCCCAGCAAATCAAGGCACCAGCCGGTGCGGAGAAAACCATAGCCATCGTGCGAATTTAACTGGATGTCAAGCGCATACCAGCCCAAGGCCGTTTTTGCGAGTGTGGCAAAATTTTCCTCTCCGTTTTGGCTTTGGATGCGGAAACATTCGCCAATTTCGTAGGCGGTTTCAAAATTTTGCGGTTCGCAGGCAAACGCTTTTTCCAAGGCGGCCGCCCGTTCCGGCGAATAATTCGGCAGTTTGGCCGCCTGTGTCAGCCAACGGGTTTCGTCAGTTCGCCGCGATTCTTGGTTCGCCAGATAAGCAGTCACGGTAGCGAGCGCAATCGTCAGCACCATTTTCAACGGCAAACGCTGCCGGAACCAAAAGCTTTCCGTCGCAAAACGGGTGTTGCTGACAACCAAAGCCAACAAGGTCACAGCCACAAGCGCGTTTGCGGGAATGTGCAGATTAAAGTCCATCATGGAATGCACCGCCAGCGCCGCCAATCCACAAACGGCACCGATGAAAAAGGCAAAACGATTGCTTTGCCCGCTGCCAAAGGCGTTTTCCGCGCGGCGCACATACGGCCATGTTTTCACGAGCCAGACAACAAAGATACTCATGCCCGCAAATACAATGACCCCGCCGATTATTCCCCAGTCGGTCAATAGATTCAGATAATCATTGTGGACGCGGTCTGGACGCCCTTGAATCGCCTCCGGACGATATTCGCGGAACCGATAATCAAAATGTCCCGGCCCCACGCCCATCCAAGGATTATCCCGCCACATTCGCGCAGCCGCACCCCAGATTTCCAAGCGCGATGAGAAACTGCCATCCGTCAACATCAAGTTGGCCGAGTCATCGGGATTGGCAACCCGTCGCATATAGGCGGTCGTTTTTGACAGGTAATGTGAAACCAAAAATCCACCGCCCGCCAGCATGACCACCAGCAAGATTATCGCTTTCAACCGGTGATTCCGGTGACCGAGCAAAATTCCGAGCAACAGAACAATTCCCGCCGCCGCCGCCGCCCAGCCGCCGCGTGAAAATGTCACCGCCAATCCAGCCGCCATTGCCAATGCCGCATAGCCAAGCATGACCCGCGTCACCATCTTCACCTTGCCCACGAGCAGATAAGCCAGCGTCAATGGCAGCAATATTGCCAGCAGCCCGGAAAGATTGTTCGGCGAAATATAAGTGCCCGAAGCGCGCCCAACGTATGGCGAAATCTCATTCCAGACATGGTTTGAATGCCGGATCAATTGCGCCACTGCGTAACAGGCGCTGCCAGTGCCCACCGCGATGAGCGTGAAGCTGATCACCGTGGTTTCTTCCTGCCCGTGCAGATTGTTGACGATGGCAAAAAACAGGAACGCAAACAGCAGCACTTGGATCACTTCCAGCCGCGCGACGTATTCAATATCCGCCGTGAAGTAGCGCACCACGGCATAAATTGTAAATGCCAGCACCACCCACGCCAGCGGTGGCCAGAGCAGCATGGGTTTTGGGTCCACCCACAACCGCAGCGCCCACAAACCAAAAACGCCCAGCGCCAGCGCCTGCACTACGAGAAACGCCCACGCCGGCACCGCGCCAAAAGCCAGCGGCGCAAACACAAGCATCCCCAGCACCAGCACCAAAATGCCCCGCTCACACCAGCCATCCAGATTTTTACGGCCAAAAGACATGGTGGGAAAAATGAACTGCGCCCGCCGCTTTGGCAATCGCGCAGTTTTCAAACCAACCGGAAAACAAAACCTCCAACGCTCAGCATTCAACTCCGAACGCTCAATC
>DASYEY010000133.1:0-3605 GCA_036498725.1 Verrucomicrobiia bacterium
GAGCCGGGCGTTGGCCGTGGGCTGAACCTTGCCGGTTTTAAGCGTGAGTTCGTAGCGTTTCCAATCTGGCGTGAGATGGGAAATGGTGCCCTTCGCGTAAATCGTTTTTCCATCATCGCTCTGGATGGAAACTGTCACCGGCCCGGAAAATGCCGGCGCGGCCTTCGCATGAAACGACGCGTGATACTTGGTGCGCGGCTGCACCGGAATACCCCAGTAACCGTCGTTGGCAATGCCGGCGGGCTGGGCTTTGGAAGTCGCACTCACATACAAGCGCAGGCTCGTCGGGATCTGGTCATTGAGCGGCTGCGTGGTATCCAGTGCAATGGTGGCGGCACCGCCGCCCGGCACGACCGACCAGTGCACCGGTTTTTTGACGTCGTCCAGAAACGCGCGGTTCTGCACCAGTTCGCCGTAGAGTCCGCCGTCGTAGCAATGATTGATCTCCTCGGTCATCAGCCCGTAAAGGATTGGACTGGATTTGGCGACCGGCGCTCCCGCATCAATAGTCAGCACCGGATCATCCGCGCGGGCGGCAGCCAATGTGAAAATCAATAGACCGACCGCTGCCATTTGTTTCAGAGTTTTCATAAAATAAATTTGTTCCAAGTTGCGGGCGATGGATGCTGCCCGCTGGTTCACTTTATATTTGGTATCCGCGAGATATAACCAAGCGCATCGCCAATGTAAATTTCGGAGTTGGCATACTCATCGGAATTATTTTACACGGAATAGCATGAAGTTTCCGGGCTGCCGCGGTTTTCTATCCGAGTTGACTCGTGAAATCCGTGTTAAAATTCCCTCGCCATGCCGGCAACAATCGCGCTTGCCAACCGCCTTTTGCGATTGTAGAAAAATCAAGGTGAGATTAAATCGAAGCCAAACAATCAACCATTGGCCAGGCAAGATGATTAATACCCCTTTGTATTTGAAAACCAAAAACTGTCTTTTGTATGTCGTTATTGGATTGATTGCAGGCTTTCATCCCGTTTTAGCGCAACCCGCTTTGGGCATTGCCCCAGCGGGCAATCTATCGGTTCTTTTTTGGCCGACCAATGACTCAACTTACGTTTTGCAAAGCACTACCAACCTCAACTCAACTAACTGGACGGCGGTGACGGATGCAGTTCCGGTAATCGCTTTTACGGTTACCAATGTCTCACCAACAAGATTTTTTCGATTGTATCAAAGCCCGATACCCTCTGGCATGGCAATTATTCCGCCAGGCCCATTCATCATGGGGAACGTGATTGGTGACTCTGATATTACCGATGCCGCACCCGTCGTTGTGACGGCATCGGGTTTTTACATGGATACAAACCTTGTGAGCTATAGCCAGTGGTTGACGGTTTATAATTGGGCTACAAACAGCGGCTATGGATTTGTCAATGCCGGTGCGTTCAAGGTGGCGAATCATCCGGTTCAGACAGTTGATTGGTATGATGTGGTGAAATGGTGCAATGCACGGTCACAGTTGGCGGGATTTACGCCTGTGTATTACACGGATGCAGGTATGGTGGAAGTTTACACCAATGGAGAGACGGATGCAGTCTATGCAAGGTGGACGGCCAATGGGTATCGGTTGCCAACTGAAGCGGAGTGGGAGAAGGCGGCACGGGGTGGATTAAATGGGCAGCGGTTTCCGCTGGGTAACACCATCTCTGAAAGCCAGGCCAATTACCAAGGATTTACCTTCGTTTTCAATTACGATTTGGGTCCAAACGGCTATAACGCAACCTATGCGGTTGGAGGTTTTCCCTATACCAGCCCGGCAGGCTCCTTTCCGGCGAACGGTTATGGATTATACGATATGGCAGGCAATGTCTTTGAATGGTGTTGGGATTGGTATGGAGCCGTTTATGCAGGAGGAAGCGATCCCCGTGGCCCAACCTCTGGAAGCGATCGAATTTTTCGTGGCGGGGATTGGGGCGAATCCGCTGACCAAGCACGTTGTGCTGCTCGCGGTTATATTGCACCAGACTACAGCGTCATTGGTATTGGCTTTCGGTGTGTAAAGGGGCTTTGACCGTTAGATTTTTTTTGTTTGTGAATAGTCTGATGATGGAAATTATCTTGTCCATTCACAGTATTTCCTCTAGTGCCAATTCGTGAAATTTATGCCAGTCTATTCCCGCCATGACGACGGCGAATAAAATTACCATCCTGCGAATCCTGCTGATTCCATTCTTCGTGGTGGAGACGCTTTATTACGTCGAGACGGGTAATGAAATCCACCGGCTCGTGGCCATTCTGTGCTTTGCCGTCGCAGCGATTCTGGACGGCGTGGATGGCTACGTCGCGCGCCGCTATCATCAGTGGAGCGAACTCGGCACCGTGCTGGACCCGCTCGCCGACAAGCTGCTGCTCGTCTCGGCCATCGTGCTGTTGAGCTTCAATCATCCGGATCGGTTCGGGCAAATTCCGCTGTGGCTCACCGGCCTCATCATCGGACGCGACCTGCTGCTCGGCATCGGCGCAATTGTCGTGCGGTCAGTGGTCGGCCGCATCACCGTGCGACCGCGCCTGACCGGCAAGCTGGCCACAGTTTTTCAGATGCTCATGGTGAGCTGGATTTTGCTGCGCTGGGATTTCGCGTTTCACGGCCATCTGCGGCAGATCTGGATCATCGGCACCGGTTTGTTCACGGCCGTTTCCGGCTGCTTCTATGTCTGGGACGGAATGCACCAACTGGGCAAACATCCGTCCAGTTCACCGGGGAAGAAATGAACCACGGATGGGCACAGATGAATTCACCGTGGCTGACGCCGTGACGGCCAAGGGCTGAAAGCCGCCCAGTGACAGCCTGTGCAGAAGGCACAGGTAATGGCGTTCCCTAAAATTCCCGAGGCCTGAAAGGCCGGAACAACATCGCATCCGGTCATGCCCTTTCAGGGCTGAAAAATTATTGCGGGAATTTTTTCCTGGGGCTTCACCCCAGGCTGTTACCTCACGGGCTTTCAGCCCTGCGCCTCAAATCTTTGGCCCGGCAGGCTGCCACTGCAGTCCAAATTTTTTGTCGGCGATGCGCGAATGCGCGCCATTGAATTGCCGATAAATTTTATTTTGATCTGCGTGCATCCGCGTTAATCTGCGGTTCAACTTTATGGCCAAAGAAATCGAACTGAAACTCAAAGAAGGCGACCCGGCACCGACGTTCACCGTGGCGACCAGCGGCGGCGGGAAAATCTCGCTCGCCGACTACCTCGGCAAAAATGTCATTCTCTATTTTTATCCCAAGGACGATACGCCGGGCTGCACGAAGGAGGCCTGTGCGTTCCGCGATCATTTTGCCGACTTCAAGAAAAAGGGCGCGGTCGTTTTCGGCGTCAGCCCCGACCCGGTGAAGTCGCACGACAAGTTCGTGGAAAAATTCAAACTGCCGTTCACGCTGCTGGCGGATGAAGACAAGAAAATCGTCAACGACTACGGCGTGTGGGGTGAGAAAAGTTTCATGGGCCGGAAATATCTCGGCGTCTATCGCGTGACATTTCTCATCGGCCCGGACGGCAAGATCAAGAAAATCTGGCCGACGGTAAAACCAGAGGAACATGCGGCGGAAGTGCTGGCGGCGCTCTGAATTTACGATTCAAGATTTACGATTGACG
>DASYEY010000134.1:0-3694 GCA_036498725.1 Verrucomicrobiia bacterium
TTTGTAGAAGCGTGTGCCTTTTCCGCGAGCGGTATGGCACAGCACAAGGTGGCCCCTATGCCAAAAAATAAACGGGGCATTGGCCCGCCAGCGCCGGCTGTCCTCCGGAAAGTGATAGGCGACATATAATCGTCAATAGTCATTCGGCAAATTCGGCCTCAATGAAATAATGCAAGTAGCCGAATAGGTCGGAAGCAAAGCCAGACAACCAAGAACGGTCACGAGCACGCATCCGAGCGCCACGGCGATAATCAACCAGCGACGCAGACAGATGACATTCCAAGCGTGCCATAGCGACCAGTGCAGGCGATGAGGAATGTCGCTGAGGACTGAAAGGCTGGATATAAATGTCATAAGCGCAAAGCCGCCTCGGTGCGGCAATCGTGTTTCACTTTTTTTGTTAGCAATATCGGGCGGCGCGACCAGCCAATCATCGTGATGTGCAAGACAACACGGCCTGCCTATTTATTGCCGAGCACCTTGGCCTTTTGGGCCTGATATTCCGCGTCGGTGATGGCTCCTGAATCCTTGGCTTTCTGCAGGTCAATCAACTGCTGACCTGTCGTTGGGACTATGTTTGCGTTTTTGGGACCGCCGCCCACGGACCAGGAACATCCGGCAAATAACGTCATTGCTGAAACCAGGACCAATAGGGGTATGCTTATTTTTCTCATGGGAATTGGTTGTGCCTTTTTACGCCCATTCGCACCATCTGTCCATCACAAGTTAGTGTCTGGCTGGAGTTGACACATGATTTGGAAGTCGTCCTCGTTCTCGAAAACCCTGAAAAATCGAGGACGAGGACGAGCGGAAAATTCCCGTTTTCGGCCAGGCACCACTGAATTTCCAGCCATGCCACAGAAGTTATTTTCCACCATAGGAAACACGCCAAATGGTGCCGTTGCCATCCTCGGTTACCAACAAGGCTCCGTCATGCGCCACGGCCACGCCCACCGGCCGGCCCCAAACACGGTGATCATCCACCACAAAGCCGGTGAGGAAATCATCGTATTCACCCGTGGGAACGCCGTGGTTCACACGAATCCGTGCGACCTTGTAACCAGTGCGCGTGGTGCGGTTCCACGAGCCATGAAAGGCCACAAAAGCATCGCCGCGATATTCGGCCGGAAACGCCGCGACACCGGTGGTAGCCGTGTAAAAAGTCATTTCCAATGAAGCCGAATGCGCCTGCTCCAGCACGTCGGGAACGATTATCTTTTCCGCAAGGTCAGGTCGCTCTCCCGCATGACGCGGATCTTCATGGTTGCCCAGGTAATACCAAGGCCAGCCATAAAATCCGCCTTCCTTCACACGGGTAACGTAATCCGGCACCAAGTCATCTCCCAACCCGTCCCGTTCATTGGTGGAAACCCACAAATCGCCCGTCTCCTGATTTACCGCCAAACTCGCACCATTCCGAATACCCGTTGCGAAAGGATGCAACGGTTGTTTGCCGTCCGGATCCGTTACCAGAATATTGGCGCGATGCGTCTCGTTTCCCCAGGCGGCACCTATGCCATTTTCCGCCTCCCACGCTCGGATTTCATCGGGCGTTTTTTCGCCCAGGTCCTCGGCAATGTTTGAACCGGAACCGACCGAGATGAACATCCGCCGGCCGTCGCGGGAAAAGGCGACATCGCGCGTGGTGTGCGCGCCGGTTGTTTCCGCGAGTTTGGGCACAATGACCTCGGGTTTGTCGGTCGCTTTCAAATCCCCGTTATGATAGGCGAACCGGACCACCGAGTTGTTGTTTGCCACATAAACCCATTGCGGATTGTCTCCCAACGGATAAAAGGCGATGCCAAAAGGCCGATCAAGGCCATCGGCAAAAATTTGATTTTCCGAAGGAGCTTCCGCGCCGTCGTCGGCGCGCAGGACGCGGATACGATTTCGACCCGTCTCCGCGATGAAAATATCGCCATTCGGCGCTACGCGCACGAGGCGGGGATTATTCAGGCCTCCGGCAAATTTCTTCACCGTAAACCCCGGCGGCACTGACAACACCGCGTTTGCCGGCGCCGGCACGGTTTGCGGACCATTCCCCGCCGACTTGGTAGCGAAAGGCACCGGCAAATCCGCCACGGTAATGTGATGTTGAACTCCCGGTGTCTGACGTTGCCAGTCGCTCGAATTCGTCCCGGAAGCCGCCGCCAGTGTGACCACCTGATATTTCAGAGTCACGCCTTCGGGAAGCTTCAAGGTTGAAAGATACGCAATCAAATCCGCCCGGTTCGTCTCGTTGGGAACCGGCATGGGCATGGTGGTGCCCGGAAGGACCGTCAAAGGATTGACGAGAAAGCGATACAAGGTTGCCGCATCCCAGGTGAACCCGGATTCGCGCATGGCTTTCGAGTAGTTGAAATGCCCGCTGGTTCCGGACGGACGCCCGACCACGCCAACCAGACTCGGCCCTTGTTTGATGATGACGGTATTGTCCGGCCCTAAACTGTCGGAGTGGCAAATGACACAGTTTTGTTGAAAGAATGTCTGTCCTCGGCCTGCGTCACCTGTAGGTGCAACCTGGGCGAACAAATCGTCGGCAACAAAACCAGCGGTCAACAAAACGGCGAGAGTCAGTTTACGCATAAATGTTTCTTTCAATCTCATCGTTCGGATGATTTACCACCATTTTTTCATGCCGCCAGTAAATGAATACAACAGCCGCAGGCATAGCTTCCCAGATTGGCCTGCAAATCCTACTCGCCCCATGCGGGGCTGCAACCTTTTTGCCATCGCAAAAGCAATATACAATCACCAAACCACACGCTGGAAAAATCCTCCTGATTTCCCATCCTTTCTTTGCATTCCTGGACTTTTCCATTTGAATAAACCGCCGCAATGCGTCATCAAGTAACCATGAAATCCCTGATGTTCCTTTGCGTTTGGCTAGCTCCGCTCATTTTGACTGCAGCCGATCTGCCGACATCCGTGCTACCGGACGGGGTGGGCGTGAACATCCATTTTACCAAGGGGCACGAACGTGATCTGGATTTGATCGCCGCCGCCGGTTTTCGTTTTGTGCGGATGGATTTCGGCTGGGGATCCACCGAGCGCCAAAAAGGCGAATATGACTGGTCAGCCTACGACGCGTTGACGGCGGATCTGGAACACCGGGGTTTGCGGGCTATCTACATTTTGGATTATTCCAATCCGCTCTACGAAGCAACCGTGGCCGCAAAAAATCCCGTCACCGGCCAATTGGAACAAAAATCCACCGCCTCACCGCAGCATCCCGAAAGCATCGCGGCGTTCGCCCAATGGGCGGCGGCGGCGGCAAAACATTTTCACGGGCATCGCATCCTTTGGGAAATCTGGAACGAGCCGAACATCGGTTTTTGGAAGCCGCACCCGGACGCCCGGCAGTATGCCGAACTGGCGCTGGCCACCTGCCGTGCCGTGCGGGCGGCTGATCCCGACAGCACGATCATCGCGCCGGCCAGTTCGTCGTTTCCATGGGAATTCATGGAAGTTTTATTCAAGGCCGGAGCGTTGGATTATTTGGACGCCGTCAGTGTTCATCCCTATCGCGGTGGCAATCAAGGCCCGGAAACCGCCAAGGCTGATTACGACAAATTGCACGCGTTGATTGACCGTTATGCGCCGGCCGCCCGGCGCGGACACATTCCGATCATCAGCGGTGAATGGGGCTATTCCACTTGCGTCAAAGGAGTGAGTCTTGACACCCAGGCGGCTT
>DASYEY010000135.1:0-7926 GCA_036498725.1 Verrucomicrobiia bacterium
ATTAAAATTCCAGGCCATCGCCGCCGAAACCGCTTCGCCCCGGGAACGTTTATCACTGGACGCAGGCTGGAAATTTTACCTGGGAAATCCCTGGGGTGACACCTTGTGGCTGGGCAAGGCAGCCGAGCTCAAAGGGCCGGCCAAGGCGGATTTTTCCGACATTGATTGGCGCACGGTGGATTTGCCGCATGATTGGGCGGTCGAACTGCCGTTTGATCCCAGCGCCGATTGCAATCATGGTTTCAAGCCGGTGGGCCCGGGCTTTGCCACGAATAACGTTGGCTGGTATCGTCGCTCGTTGGAATTGTCGCCGCTCGATCAGGGCAAACGAATCTGGCTGGAATTTGACGGCGTTTTTCACGATTGCGATGTTTTTGTCAACGGCTGGTTCGCCGGCCATCACGCTGGCGGTTACAACGGCTTTCAATTCGATATTTCGGATGTCGCAAATTACCACGGCAAGAATGTCGTGGCCGTGAAGGTGGACGTATCGCAATTCGACGGCTGGTTTTACGAAGGCGCCGGAATCTATCGCCATGTCTGGCTCGAAAAAACCGCGCCGCTCGCCATCGCGCCCGATGGGATCTTTGTTTACAGCCAGTTCAAAAACAATGTCCCCGGCGGTGACGCCAAAGTGAAAGTTGAAGCCAGTTTGCTGAACTGTTTGACGAATGCCACGGCCGCGACTGTTGCCTGCGAGATCATTTCGCCGGACGGAGACTCATTGAAGAAATTTACCAGCCCGGCGAAGGTTGCCAGACAATCGCAAACGACCGCTTATCTGGATACCAAAATCTCTTCGCCCGTCCTTTGGTCGCCCGAATCGCCCCGGCTATATAAGTTGATCACGACGGTTGAAAGCAACGGGAAGATGCTGGATCGCAAAACCACTGAATTCGGCATCCGCACGGTGGCTTATGATCCGAACGAAGGATTTTTGTTGAACGGCAAGCATTATGAAATTCAGGGCATGTGCAATCATCAAGACGCCGCCGGCGTCGGCGCGGCGTTGCCGGATGCGTTGCAGTATTTCCGCGTGGCAAAGTTGAAAGAGATGGGTTGTAACGCCTATCGCACATCCCACAACGCGCCGACCCCAGAATTATTGGAAGCCTGTGATCGTCTGGGCATGTTGGTGCTGGATGAAAATCGGTTGTTCGGCAGCGATGCCCAGAATCTTGACCGGTTGAAAGCCCAGATCATCCGGGATCGGAATCATCCCAGCGTTTTCACCTGGTCGCTCGGCAATGAAGAATGGAGCGCGCAAGATACCGCCACGGGCGCAGCGGTGACCAAGTCCATGCAAGATTTGGCACATGCGCTTGATCCGACCCGTCTGTGCACGCTGGCAGTCAACTCCGGTTCCTATGGCGACTTCGGAATTTTTTCAGCGCTCGATGTGAAAGGGTTCAATTATCACTACGAAAGCATGGACGCTTACCATGCGGCTTTTCCCCATGCGAATATTCTGGGTACCGAACAGGCCAGTTCCATCGGCACGCGCGGCATTTATACGAATGACGCCACGCGCGGTTACATCAGTGCCTATGACGACCACAATCCGCGCTGGGGCTGTTCGGCGGAAGAGTGGTGGAGTTTTTTTGCCACGCGTCCCTGGGCTTCCGGTGGATTCGATTGGACCGGATTTGATTATCGCGGCGAGCCAACGCCGTATCAATGGCCCTGCATCAGCTCCCATTTTGGCGTTTTCGACACCTGCGGTTTTCCCAAGGACAACTTTTGGTATTACCAATCATGGTGGACGACCAACGTGGTTTTACACTTGCTGCCGCATTGGAACTGGCCGGGGCGGGAAGGCCAGGATATTTCCGTGCGCGCCTTAAGCAACTGCCAGGAAGTGGAATTATTTTTGAATGGCCAAAGCCTCGGCCGCCAGACGATGAAACGAAATTCCGAACTGAAATGGACCGTCAAATATTCTCCCGGCATCTTGAGCGCGAAAGGTTATAACGACGGCAAACTCGTCGCCGAAACAAAAGTGGAAACCACCGGCGAACCGACCGCTCTCACCTTGAGTCCGGATCGTTCCAGCATCCATGCCGACGCCAGGGATGTCAGCGTCATCGCCATTTCCGTTCGCGATGGACAGAATCGCATTGTGCCGCTGGCTTCCAACCTGGTTCATTTTGAACTGAGCGGTCCGGGAAAAATCATCGGAGTGGGCAATGGCGACCCAACCTGTCATGAACCGGATGTTTTTGTACCGAAGCCCAATGTAGTCGTGCTTCCGGAAAATGACGGCTGGCGTTACAAAATCCTGCACAACGTCAAAAACCCCAAGCTGCCTGAACTGAAATCTGACTTTGATGATTCAAGCTGGGAAAAAATGGATCCGCAGGCGGAAGCCGATTCCTTGAAAACACCGGGACAGGCGATTTATCGGACGCATATTTCCGTCAGCACCGACGATCTGTCGGCTGAGGCCGTGGAATTAAAGATTGGACGCATTGATGATCGGGGCTGGATTTACGTCAATGGTCAACTGGCGGGCGAATCCCATGATTGGGCGGCTTCTCCCAGCTTTGATATCAAGCGGTTTTTACACGCCGGTGAAAATACGCTGGCCGTCGCCATTATCAACAGCGACAACGCCGGCGGACTCGGCGACGGGATAACCTTGCGGCTTTTCAAAAAAGTCGAAGCGCCGAAATGGCAACGCAGCGCATTTAATGGTCTGGCGCAGGTCATCGTCCAGTCCACCGGTGAACCCGGAGAAATTAAAATAACCGCCACGGCGGACACGCTATCGCCGGCGCAAACTGTGATTCAATCGAAATAAAAGGTTCTAAAAAACATAATTGAATGTCGCGGAGAATCCCAAAGGGATATTGACTGAATTCCAACGAGATTCTCATTTGGACCATTCTAAATAAAATCCGCTCACGCTGATCTGGCAGGTGACAAGTCTCTAGGGCGTGTCTTCGAAGCGGCAATATATTCGTAACGAAGCCGTTTTCTTGATACTAGCCCAGCCTTTTAAGGCTGGGTTGGCAGGGTGGCTCAATAAAAAAGTCCCGTAGGGACGGCAGAACAATTCTTTCGTCCCGCTGGGACTCGCATTCTTAGCCCACAATTATCCCAGTGTTAAAACACTGAGTTATTCTCAAAAAATTATTTGAAGACACGCCTCAACAAAAAAACACAGGTCAATACGAGGGCGAGGGCGAGGATGAGGATGAGGATGACGAGGAGCAAGGAGTCATTCGGTTCGTCACCAAAAAAAACCGATTAGGCCATATGGCCTATTGAGCACTCAGGCAACGGCGTTAGGATAAAGACCACCCCATTAACGTGATGCGAAATATTATTTTGCTATTCAAAGGCGTCAGTCACGGCAATCACTTTGCGCTGATAAGATTAGGCCATTCTGCCTATTGAATGACTGGTAAAACCTGTCAATTTTTAAACGATCAACCACCCGCTTAACCCAACCCAAACTACCTATACCAATAACGCCGGCTAATATGAAAATCGAACTTTTCAAAACCAGAGGGAATGCAGCACTGAAATTATTTGCGATGACGATGGCGCTCCTGGCCGTTGCCGATTCGGCTTCGGCGGAATCATGGGGCATCAAATTTTTAGGCCGGACAGCTTCACCCAGTTTTCCCGTCCCGGACATGGTCACCGGTTCAGCCGGGGTTGTCCCCATCCCGAACTGGAACAACATCACCAATTTAACCTACACGACCGGAACCATCCGTTCGAGTGATGGCTTATCCACGGCAACGCTCACCATCTCCGGCACAACCAAAGGGCAGGGGGGAAACGGCGGCTGGCAAAGTGGCTCACCCAATGACGGCGGCGATGGATCGCTGGCCGACGGTTATCTCGACCTGGGTGCCAATATTGGCGGCGCGGAAACAAACATCATCAGCGGACTCACCAATGCCTCCTATACGTTATACGTTTATATCTATAGCGACGCTTCCCATCCCGGCAACGGCGGTGATTATCTGCCCAACTATTCCGCCAATGGCATAGTCTATTATGCCCCGCAATACGGCAGCGGGGGCACGACCTGGAATGCCGCCGGGGTATCCATCGGTGGTCCTTTTACCGGCTGGAGAAAATCAAATGCATCGTTGGTTAATTATAATACCAAGATTGCCAATACGAATGATTTCGGGAACTACCTTGAAATTGACAACGTCAAGCCGGTCAATGGTGTGGTCACCTTTGTCGGCCAGGCGAGCAATGCCTCCTGGCGCTCACCACTGGACGGCTTTGAACTCGTGGCGGATACAACCACCATTGCGCCCGCGATCACCGCGCAAACGCCGTCTTTGACCAATTATGACGGAACCACCATCCAATTGTCGGTGATCGCCTCAGGCACGCCGCTCAACTACCAATGGCAGGCGGGCGCGATCGGTAGCGGCGTTTATACCAATTTGTCGAATGTGGGCAATATCTCCGGCGCCACAGATTCAACCCTGACGATCAACAGTGCCGTGCCTTCGAACATGGCCGATTATAGTGTCATTGTCAGCAACTCGCTCGGGTCGGTCACCAGTTCTGTGCCTACGACAGTGAGTTTGATCGCCCTCGCCATCAATAGTGTTTCTCCCGCTGCCGCAGTGTTGTATCCCGGCGGATCAGCGACGTTCAACGTCTCCGCCATTGGCGCCCCACCCATCGTTTATCAATGGCAAAAAATTGTCGGCACCACGACGAATAGCATTGCGAACGCCACTAATAGCACCTTGATCATCACCAACGTGGCCGCCGGTGATACGGCACTATACGGAGTCGTGGTTTCAACCCCCTATGCGACAAATCTTAGCCCGGTGATTCCCCTGACCGTGACCGGCGCGCCGACGGACGCTTACGCGCAGGAAATCTTGTCCTTAAAGCCGATTGCTTATTGGCGTCTAAGCGAAGGCAGCGACACCAATGCCTTTGATAATTTTGGCAGTTTTACCGCCACCTATGGTCCGGATGCTTACCTGCAAGATCCGGGTCCGTCCGGTCCGGGATTTCCCGTTGGCAATACTTCTTTGAGCCCGGAAAATGACGATTCTCAAAACTTGTCTTCCTACGCCACTTTAGCGGCGGGCAGCGGATTGCAGCTGAACACCAACGCCGCCACCATTGTTGCGTGGGTGCGTCCGGCCCAGGACATTCCCTATGCCGGCATTTTGGTTCAACGTGATGGCAGTGGCGTTGCCGGCTTGGGACTCGGAGGCAATGGTGATTTGGGATACAACTGGAATGATAGCGCGAACACGTATAACTGGGATTCCGGCTTATTGCTGCCGGTCAGCACCTGGTCAATGGTGGTTTTGGTGGTGACGCCGACCAATGCGACCATTTACATGTATAATACTGCTCAACAATCCAGTGCGACCTTTGTGAATGCCCATGCCCCCGCGCCGTTCACCGGGCAGTTGGAGATCGGCAGCGATTCGCAGGATAACGAGCTGCGCGCCTTTAGCGGTGATCTGGGTGAAGTATCCGTCTTCAACCGCGCCTTATCCGACTCCGAGATTGTGAATCTCTACACCATCGGGGCGGGCACGCCCGTGGCCCCGAGTATTTCCCTGCAACCGCAATCACAATGGGTGTATCCCGGAACCAGCGTCCAATTCAATGTTTCGGTCACGGGCAGCACGCCGGTGACGTATCAATGGCAAAAGGATATTGGCAGCGGTCCGCAGCCCATTATCGGCGCAACGAACAGCTCATTGATCATCAGCAATGCCGGGCCATCCGATGTGGCGAGCTATACGGTGACCGCTGTTAATCCCGTCACGTCCGTCACCAGCGTTGCGGCAACGTTGTCGCTGCTCTCCGCCTCGAGCTTTGAAACCAATACGCTGAAACTGGGACCGTTGGGCTATTGGCCGCTCAACGAAACTGCCGGCACGAATGCCCTCGATTATTCCGGCAATGCCTTGCACGGTTTTTATCTGCCGGGAGTGGCGGTGGGCACGACTGGCCCCAATCCTCCGTTCACCGGTTTTGGCACCCAGGATAATATCGCCGCGACCTTCAGCGGGGCGGCTGACTCGTACGTGTCATTGCCGTCATTCAATGTCACTTCGGCCAACATGACCTTCAGCGCCTGGATCTATCCGACGATCTCGCCGCAAAATGGCGACGCCGGCCTGGTGGTGAATCGCGTCAACCCAGCCAGCGGATTTTGCTTCACGGACGACGGAACGCAACTCAGCTACGTCTGGAATAATGACAGCACGACTTGGAATTACAAAAGCGGATTAGTCCCGCCAGTCAATCAATGGTCATTTGTCTCGCTCGTGGTGACACCGACGACCGTCACCTTCTATCTTTATAATACGAACACCCGGTCAAGCTTTACGGGCACGCACAGCCAGTCGCCGGCGACCTTCTCGGGCGAAACCCGGATTGCCGACGACAATGCCGGCCCCCGTGAATTCACCGGTCAAATGGCGCAAGTCGCGGTATTTAATTATGCCCTCAGCCCGGGCCAGATTGCCGAAGTGTACACCAATGGCGGCGTCGCTTTGCCGGTCTTGCCGACGGATGCCAACCTGACCTTGGCGCCGCAGGCGGGTGGCGGTTTTCAATTGAACTGGAGCCAGGGCACATTGCTGGAGTCCACCAATGTCACCGGTCCGTGGACGACCAATGCCGCGGCCTCGCCGTACACCATTCCGACCACCGGATCGCAAAAGTTCTATCGGATACAATTGCAATAATCCTAACGATTCGCGAGCGGAGGCCGGCAAGGCTTCCGCTCGCATTCAAAAAAAGATTCCATGAAATATCGTTGTATTAAAAAAAATAACCGGCGTTCAGGTTTTACGTTGATCGAGCTATTGGTCGTCATCGCGATCATCGCCATTCTGGCGGCCATGCTGCTGCCGGCGTTGGCCAGCGCGAAGCGCAAAGCGCAAGAGATCCAGTGCAAGAATAACCTCAAACAACTGGCCCTGGCCGGGTTCATGTATCAAAACGATTTTGGTCCCATGCAATATGACGCCAACAGTGAGTGGGAAGGGGCGATCCTGCAAAATTCCGGCAATGCCCGGGCCATTGGCTACTGCCCGATGGCGCAGACCAATGACATACCGGCAACCAATCCCGGGCAGGGCAGCGCTTCCTATGCCTGGGCGGTTGGCACCAATACCGGCAGTTATATGTTTAATGGCTGGCTCTACGATGCCAGTCCCAGTTCCGGCGCGCTCGGCTGGATCAACAGCCAGACGTATGTGGGGCCGGCCGGATTATTCGGTAAAATGGATAACGTCAAACACTCTTCACAGACTCCGATGTTTGTGGATGGCACCTGGGCGGATGGCTGGCCCAACGGGGGCGGGGTCAACCCCTCGGACAGTGCGACGCGTAACTTATGGGCCGGAGGCGGTCTGAATGTTCCGAAAGGCTCCATGATGCAGCGTTGCTCGATTTTACGGCACGGCACCAAATCCGCTGCCAGTGCGCCGACCAGCGTGAGCAGTTCAATGCCCTATCCGAAAGGCGGCGTTCAACTGGCATTGGTTGACGGCCACGTCGAATACAACGGGCTGGATCATCTGTGGTCGCAATATTATTGGCACGCCTTGTCTGTGCCGGCTGCACGTCCCGGACTTTAAGAGAAATTTAAACAGCGGGCGGCAAACTTGCGCGGGGAAATTGCGCGTCCAACTGGATGCTTTGCCTTGATTCCAAAAACGGGGGCGGCAAACTTTCATTTGTTTCTTGTTCCGTTGCTGCTGCGCTTTGCCTTGATTCCAAAAACGGGGGCGGCAAACTTCTCGCCGGCGACGGCCGCTGTCTCCCAGGGCTTTGCCTTGATTCCAAAAACGGGGGCGGCAAACTCCATTGCCGGTTTTGCCGTCGGTATGGAAGGCTTTGCCTTGATTCCAAAAACGGGGGCGGCAAACTTGTCAATATAATCAACCATCAATCAAACAAGCT
>DASYEY010000136.1:0-3654 GCA_036498725.1 Verrucomicrobiia bacterium
GGTGCAGGTGTCGGTGGATGGCGGGAGCACGTGGATTTATGACACGGCGACGGATACGGATTTGCCGAATGGGGGGATCCAGTTTTCGGGATTGGGACGGTATCTGGCCTGGGACATAGCGCCCAACGCCGGTCCCGTCACCTATGACAACCTCTCGCTGACCTTGAATGGCGTTAGCGTCACCAACCCGCCTTCCACCAATGAAGTAGTGTTATTGCGTGACTCATACGATGTTGCCGGTTCGGGTTCGGGATTTGCTTTGGGCAGCGGTGCCAATTCTGGCATCAATCCCCAGACGACCCGGTTGACTGGCTCGGCGGCCGCCAATTTATTTTACCTCAAGGCATACGGCGCCAAGCCCGACTCCTGCCATTACATCACCAATGACGATAAACTGGTGGTGGCGCTTTCGAGCGTGGACTATTCCACGCTGAGTTTGTCTTCTGGATCCGGCGCGTATGATTTCGGTCCGGCGCTTGAGGTGTCAACGGCCACACCGGATCAACCATTGATATATGATCTGACCATCAACCTGGCCAATGCCACGGTGGCGGCGAATCAACGCTGTTCGTTTGCCATCAGTTCAACCGCGGGAACGGCGAACGTTTGGGATTTCGGCATTCAAATCTATCGGGCCTCGGCGGGAGACAGTTCATATGTCCTGCAAAGGCGTATTTCCACGGGTGCCAGCGGGCTGCAAAATGCCATCAATGACAGTATCGGAACCGTGGGAACGTATCCTGGCGAAGTGCCGTTCTTGCTGCGAATCACGGATGCCGGTGCCGAGTCGGGCACATTCAGTTCGCGCGTTCAAATTTCCGTGGATGGGGGTGCCAGCTGGATTTACGATACGGCCACCGATCCAGCGCTGCCCAATGGCTGGCGTTTTTCGGGACTGGCCCGCTACCTTTTTTTTGATATTGCTCCCGGCACCGGCCCGGTGACTTACGACAATCTTTCGCTGGTTTCACATGGCTTGACCTATGGCGTGCCGCCCACCAATCCGCCGCTGGTCTTTACCGCGTATCAATTGACTGCCAAGGGTCTTGAGCTGACTTGGGTGAGCCAAAAAAACACCAATTACAGCGTGCTCATGAGCACCAACCTGAATGCTTCGTCCTGGCGGCTCATAACGAATATTACCGCCGCGAGCTTGGCCACCACGATCGCGCATCCAACCGATGAGTCCGCCGCCTTTTACCAGGTCGCCCAATTGATCAACTCCGGCATCTCGGTGAGCAATGTGGTGGCCGCGCAACGCAACGGCACGGGACTGGTGGACATCGATTACGACCTGGCAGATTTGTATGGCGATTACGCTTCGGTTTCAATGCTGGTTTCAACGAACGGGGGGCAAACCTATGATGCCGGCGCGGCCAGTTTCAGCGGGGACGTTGGTGCTGGCATCCCGGCCGGCACGGCCAGGCACATTGTCTGGAACGCCGGCGCCGATTTGGCTGGAATTTCCGCTTCAGATTTGCGCGTGGAAATTGTGACGGATCGCTCGCTGGTCGGCTCCAACATGGCCCTGATACCGGCCGGCGCGTTTGACATGGGTAATAGCGAATCGCCGGATGGCATCGCCTGTGAATCGCCCGTGCACACGGTTTCGGTGGACGCTTTTTATGCCGATCGTTACGCGGTGACGAAAGGACTTTGGGACGTTGTTTACGAATGGGCCACCAACCACGGTTACAGCTTCGACAGTCCGGCGGTTGCGCCCGGCCCCAATTTTCCCGTGCAACAGATCAGTTGGTATGATGCGGTGAAATGGTGCAACGCGCGCTCGGAGAAGGAAGGTCTGCCCCCGGCCTATTTCGTGGATGCCACCTGGACGCAAGCGTATCGGACTGGCCAGGTGGATTTGGCGCAAACGTGCGTTCGCTGGGCCGGGGCGGGTTATCGCCTGCCGACGGAAGCGGAATGGGAAAAGGCGGCGCGCGGCGGCCTGAGCGGAAAACGGTTTCCGTGGGGCGACACGATCAACGAGTTGCAAGCCAATTACTGGAGCACACTCTTTGAAAGTTATGATGTGAACGGCACGTCGGGCCCCAATCTCGCCTGCCCGTTGTTTCCCAACACCGTGCCCGTCGGCAGTTTCCCGCCCACCGGTTACGGGCTTTATGACATGGTGGGAAATACCTGGGTGTGGTGCTGGGATTATTATGGCGATTCCTGGTATTCGGATTCGCTCGCCACGCGGGCCAATCCGCGCGGGCCGGCGTCCGCTTCCTGGGGTGGTGATCGGGTCTATCGCGGCGGTAGCGGCGTGGATAATTCCTGGAAATGCCGCGTGGCGAATCGCGCGGATGCGCCCCCCCGATTTGCCATGGGCCATTTTGGATTCCGGGTGGTGTTGCCGACTGGCAATGATCTTTCCGTGGCCAGTTCCTCCGTGTTCAGCCTGAATCCCTAAGTGTTATGAAAAAATTCTGCCTGCCACTTCTGCGTTTCATGGCTTGCGTGATGTTGTTGACGATGACAAACATCCTCCCGGCGCAAACCAACAAACCCAACGTCATTTTCATTCTGGTTGACGACATGGGTTACGCCGACACCAGTTGTTTTCAGACTTATACCAATCCGGTTGTGATCACCACGAATGTGGATCGTCTGGCCTCGGAAGGCCTGCAATTCACGAAATATTACGTCGCTGCGCCGATTTGTTCGGCTTCACGCACGGCGTTGATCACGGGTTCCTATCCCGGGCGGTGGCGGATCACGTCTTTCATTGATAATAAAGCCGCCAATCGCAACCGCAACATGGCGGACTTTGCCGATCCCCAGGTGCCGACTATGGCCCGCGCGTTCAAGGCTGCCGGTTACACCGTCGGCCACTTTGGCAAATGGCACATGGGAGCCGGCCGCAACGTGGATGACGCCCCTTTGCCTGAAGCGTATGGTTATGATGATTCATTGGTGGCTTTTGAAGGTCTGGGAAATCGCCTCGCCTACAACGAAGAGTCGCTTTCAACGGCCAACGCATTGCTGCAACAAGGCAATCTGACCTGGATGCCCAAAGCCGAATCCGCCTCCAATCAAGTCAACGCCGCCATTTCATTTCTAAAGCTGCATACCAATCAACCATGCTATCTGGATCTTTGGTTTACCGACGTGCACACCGGCTGGTTTCCCGCGCCGGGAACGTGGCAAAAATTTGCCGTTTACACGACCAACGTGAACGAACAAAAATTTTATGCCGTGCTGGCGAATCTCGATGTGCAAATCGGTCGTTTTTTGGCCGCCGTGGATGATCTGGGCTTGGCGACCAACACCATTTTAATTTACAGCAGTGACAACGGCGCTCCCGGGGACGGGTCAGCCGCTTTTTCCCTGGCGCGTAACGGTGGCTTGCGCGGGAAAAAAGGCAGCTTGTATGAAGGCGGCATCCGTGAACCGTTCATCGTGCGCTGGCCGGGTCACATTCCCGCCGGAACGACCAACACGCAAACCGTGCTCAACGCCGTGGATTTAATGCCTTCATTGTGCGATTTGGCGCAAATTGATCTCCCGGTCAACTATTTCCCGGACGGAGAAGACCTGAGCCGGGCGTGGCTTGGCGGGGTGCAAATGCGGACCAAGCCGCTTTACTGGTGGTTCATCAACGACACCGGTCCGGCAGCCGGCACTTACCATCACGCACCGCCCTTGGCG
>DASYEY010000137.1:0-6523 GCA_036498725.1 Verrucomicrobiia bacterium
GTAAGTTCGTTGGCGACGATCCAACGGCAGGGCGCGGAGATATAATAGCCGCCGGACGCGGCCAGCGAACCCATGGAACAGATCACCGGCTTGCCCGGGTGTTCGGGTTGACCGTGCTCCGCCGGTGTGCCCGCTTCAAATGCCACAATGGCCTTGTTGATCTGGTCGGACGCCATGACTTCGCCGCCGGGCGAATCAATTTTCAAGATGACAGCCTTTACGCTGTCATCGTCCGCGGCGCGGTCGAGTTGCGCCTTGATGACATCCACCATGTTATAGCCGGAGGATCCGGTGGTATGGCTGGTGATGATGCCATCCACCGAGATGACGGCGATCTTCTTGTAGCGAGAATCGTTGTCTTTCAAAACACATTCATCCAGCTTCGGCCCGGCTTCGTGCGAACTCGCCGTTTTGAACGTGCGATTGAAATTTAGTGTGTGGGAAATGGACTGCGCCAGGATCACGAGCACGCAAAGTCCCAGGAGCAAAAATAAAACGATCGAGGTGATCATCCAACCCCAGCTCTTGCGCGGTTTGGCGGGCGGCGGCGTGATGATCGGTGGCGGTGGCGGTAAAGTCGGTGGAACCGAATCTTGAAAATTGGGCGGCGAATCCATAGTGCAACGAAGCTAACGCATCACGGGTGGGGGAGCAAGGTGGTTTGAGCCGGTGTTGATGACGGAGACAGGTTGAGTCTGGAGCTGACTCAGGCCGGGTTTCCGTGCCTTTTCCGATACTCAGCCGGGGTGATTCCGATTTGACGCATAAAGGCCCGACGCAAGGTGTCGGCGTTGGCGAAACCGCACAATGAGGCCGCTTCCTTTGGCGCCACCTTTCCCGATTCCAGGAAGCGGCGGGCGGCGACCATGCGCACCTGGACGACCCAATCTGCCGGGGTGATGCCAGTTTCATTTTTAAAGAGGCGCGCAAAATGGCGCGGACTTAGCGCCATGCGCTTAGCCAGCGTCCCTACCGTATGAGCTTTGGCTGGATTTGCCGCGACCCAGCGTTGAACTTCCTGTAGCGACGAGCGTCCAACCAATACGACTTCACCTTTGCGACTAAATTGGTTTTGGCCTCCAGGCCGCTTAAAGAACATCACCAGTTGTCCGGCTACTCTCATCGCCAAATCATGACCTAGGTCCTCTTCAACCAAAGCCAGCGCGAGATCAAGACCGGCGGTGACCCCGGCAGCCGTTCGTAAACGTCCGTCGCGCACATGAATGGCATCGGCATCCACGCTTATTTTCGGGAACATTTCCAGCAGACGTTCCGCCACCGCCCAATGGGTGGTCACTTTCCGTCCATCGATCAAGCCTGTCTTTGCCAGGATGAATGCTCCACTGCAAACCGATCCGTAACGACGCGAGCCCGGTATGACTCGCCGAAGCCAATCGGTAATTTTTGCGCCGGGCAGACTTGCGGCAACCCCGGGTGCACCGGCAACCAGCAGCGTGTCAAACTGGTCAACGTTCGGGTCGCCGACGATGCCATCCGGCATGATTCGGACCCCGGATGAACTACGGATTGGGCCGGGCGCAGTACCAATGACAGCCAAGTGATAGATGTCGGCCCGCGCTTGCACATTGGCTTCAGCAAAGACATCCAACGGCCCGGCCACATCCAGAAGTTGAACCCCCGGAATGGCCAGAATGGCTACGGATTTTGTTTTTCGCATAAGTTTATCTCCCATATCCCCATGTCCGTTTAGATCGCGAAATGGCTGTTTAAGGCGTATAACGTCTATTTCTGCCAGAGTAGTCTTGCTGGTAAATTTAGCAAGCTTGGTTGAACCAATAATTATTAAAATATGAAAACCTCAAATACAGAAATAACCATACCGGACACAACGCTGGCGCGTGAAATCACTGAATTCGTGCGGGACACCGAATCCGCGCTGTTGTTTCATCATTCCAGCCGCGTTTATCATTTTGGCGCGCTGGCTGGCAAACATCGTGGTTTGCGATTTGATCCCGAATTACTGTATGCCGGAGCGATGTTCCATGACCTGGGATTGACCCGGAAGCACAGCAGTCCTAACGAACGTTTTGAAGTGGATGGCGCAAACGCTGCCCGCGATTTCCTGCGCAGTCGCGGGATCTCGCCGTATGAAGTCGATTTGGTTTGGACGGCGATTGCGTTGCACACCACACCCGGTATTCCGCAACATATGCATCCGGTGATCGCTTTGGTGACTGCGGGTGTGGAAATGGATGTATTGGGGCTTACTTACCAGGAATATAGCGAGGCAGAGCGGGAGGCAGTGGTGCGGGCTCATCCGCGTCCCGAACG
Source organism: Verrucomicrobiia bacterium (assembly GCA_036498725.1). GTDB lineage: Bacteria > Verrucomicrobiota > Verrucomicrobiia > Limisphaerales > UBA11358 > UBA11358. The sequence goes on from DASYEY010000137.1 coordinate 2,293, forward strand.
CTTCAAAGAGGAGATCATCCAGGCGTTCTATGACGGGATCAAACACAAACCTGATACCACTTTTGGAAACGTCAAAGCGGATGTGATCGCTGACCAAGAACCGAAATTTGTGCCCGGTAATTTTTGCCGCGTCATTCGCAATTCAGCGTGGGGCGGATGAGGCTCCGTTTCAGGCTCAAGGTTTTTGATACCAATAAGCGACCGAGGACATTTCGCTATCGAGCTGCTGATAAAGTCCGCCCGCTTTCCAGCCGAGGGCTTGCAGGGTCACCTTCAGGTCCTTTTTGAAATGAATGGGGTCGGCGAGATGCCAGCGATAGAGACCGAAGCGCTGGCCGGCTTCATAGGTCTTGTCCGGTGGCAAAACTTGCGCCAGCCCGGAGTAAGGCGTGGAGAAGGCTTGATACTTGTGGGTCAGGGGACTTTCAAAATTATAGGAACCGCAAAAATAATCTTCGGTGCCCGTGCCGGCGATGGTGGGGAAATCCCGGTCGCCATCGAGATAAAATTTGATTTCACCTTCGCCCCACCAACCGGGATCATGCACGGTCACGGCGAGATAAGTGCCGACGTACTGGCCTTCGCCCTTCACGCCGTCCAGGATGGTGTAAAGCCCCTTGGTCTTGAGCGGATATTCCTGGCGGAATTGCGCGTGAAAATAGCCCGCATCCTTCGGCACTTTGGCGAGCACATAATTGATCTGGTAATAAAGGACCATGTTCTTGGCGTCGGTATTTTCCAGGGTCACGCGCGCGTGCTTGTGGAACGGCATCGGCCAGTAGCAATTGAAAGCGCTGCCGGGATTGACGCAGACGGCCAGGGAATTGATCTGGGCATATTGACCCAAACCGCACGCAAAGAAATCCCCCGCCGGGCAGGTGACCGCCGCATTGGTTTCGTCGTCCCAATAAAAACGTAAAATGGAGTGCCGCCAATTGCCCGTCGGCGTCATCCAGATTTGTTGGATGCTGCCCGGACCCTTGATATCCGCCAGCGTGAACGTGGTACCCGCTTTGATCACAACGGAGGGCGATTCTTTCCAGCCCTGGCCGAGTTCGCTGGCCGCGTGGTGCCCGGTGCCGTTGGTCGCCATCGCGCCATGACCTTTTTCGCCCGTGAAATTTTCCGGGCTGATGGAACGCGATTCGGCATCCGAGACTTGATAGATATTCGCGAGGGCTGAGTTCAAACCTTGGGCGTGCGCGACCGCAACCGACCACGAGAGCACGCAAAGTAAGGCGAGCAATTGGGCTTTCATGGACTTTGTAATGCCAATTGAAGCGGCAAAGGCCAAGTCAAATTTTCATCTAAGCCGCCGGGAAATAAAAAAGCCACAGAGTTACAAGGAAGGCTTCAGGTGCCGGGCTTTGGGCTTTAGGTTCATGACTCCGTGGTCTAATTCGTGAAGATTAGCGCAATTCGCGTCTGTTTCTCACCCATTGCGACTTTGTGTGAGGACGCTTTTCCGTGTTCCATCCGTGTTTAACCCGTGGCTCAACGGTTTTCCCTGCGCTCTGTGCTCTGTGGCAAAATCAATCAGGCTGCCGACTTCACGGTGCCACCGTCGGGTCAGTGGTCCAGACAATTTCCGTTTGCGGCAGAATGGCGCCGCCTTCAGTGCCAATTGCGTTTGCGTCGCCGGCCTTGGTCTGGACGACTTGATTGCCTTTGTAGGCCTGGGCATGCCCATCCACGAAGGCCAGATTGCCCATGCCGTTGTGCCGCGTGGCAAAACGATTCGCGTAACTGCTCGGCTGGCCGAGCTCAGTAGTGGCTTGATTGCGGTCCACCATGGCGTCGCCGGCCAGCAAATTTTCCAAAAAGAAAACCGTGTTCGATGGCTTCTGAACCGTGGTGGTGCGGATGCTGGTGGCGCCGCCGCTAATCAACTTGGAATTCATGGCGATGGAGAAAATCGCTTCGCCGCCCGAATAAGGATTCACGCCGGCCGCGACGACGAACTTCGCACCCGGACAATGGTACAGGCTGCTGGGGTTGTAAAAATTCGTGGGGTTGTTGATATAATAAGTGGATGAAAGCGGACGCAAATTCATCAGGCTGGGCAGGGCGTTATACCACACTGCGGCGTTGGCCGGGTCGCGCACTTGCGACCAGTAATCGTACTGGCTGCTGGCGTTGGCACTTTCCCGGGGAATATATTCGTTATTATCCGAGGCATACATGGCCTGGGCAAGGCCCCATTGCTTGAGCTTGTTCATGCAGGCCGTTTTTTGCGCAGCATTTTTGGCCCGGGCGAGGGCCGGTAACAGCATGGCCGCCAAAATGGCGATGATGGCGATGACGACGAGCAGTTCGATCAACGTGAACGCGCGGCGATGGGAATGAGTGGTCAGTTTCATTGGTTCAAATTCAAGTGGATGCGATAGAAACGTTGGGGGGCGTTCGTGGTCGTATCGGTGAAGTTCAGAGTATTCACGCCGGTACTGACGAGGTTGGTCAACGTCGTCCAGTTGGCATCGGTCAGATTATTTTTGAATTGAACGACATTCGTCCAATTCGGCTGGGTGACCCAGGTCAAAGCCACCCCGCCGCTGGCAGGCGTGACACTGGTGAAGTTTGGCAGATTCAGGACCGTGCCCGGCGAGCCAACGTCACTGCCGACCGCCGCCACAAAGGCACCGTTCACACCGGCCACGCTCAAACCGTCCGGCGCATAGCCGAGAAAGCCAAGGTCACCGCTTTGTGTGGGGTCATAACCAAAGGAAAAGCCACGGGTCGCGGTTGAAAAACTGATGGAATCCAGATAATCCGCTTCCGTCGTGGCCGCAGCATTCCAAATGGTAATTGCGTCACCGGTGGCACTGAAGCCGATTCTGGGATACGTGATGATCTGGAGACCGGCGCGGAGTTGTGGTCCCCACCAGGCGCGGAATTGGTCCGGCGTCATATCCTCTACCAGCACGATGGATTCGCCCGGCTGGATGATAAGGTTGTTCGTGATGGTGTCAGCATCCAGCAGCGAGAAATGATTATCGTCAAAGCGATAGCCTTGCAGATTGACGGGGAAATTGCCGAAGTTGCTCAATTCCCACCAATCGCTATTGCCGGAGGGATCGCCCGTATTCGTATCGGTGGACTCACTCGCCATGACTTCCGTGATCTGCAACAACGGGCGGGGCGTAACGACCAGGGTCGCCGAATAATTCGTTGAACCCGCCGAATTCGTCAGCGTTACGCTGTAAGTACCCGTTTGATTCGTGTCGGATAAATAGAGCTGAAATTGCGCACCGTTCTGGCCGCTGATGTTCGTGCCGTTGAATTGCCATTGATAGGCGGGTGTGGGGCTGCCGTAGGCGGACACGGCGTAAGTGATGGATTGCCCGACGTAAGCGATCAGGTTCGTGCTGGGCGAAAACGCCGAGATGGCCGGTGCGCTCGGCGTGGTTGTGACATTCAGCATGGCATTGGAACTCATCACCACTTGCACGCCATTGCTGGCCAGGACGCTGAACATGCCGCCGTCAACGATTTGCACGCTGGGAATGGTCAAGGTGCTGCTGGCCATATTATTACTGATCGTCGTGACGATGACGGCGCCCAAGGCATTGGTGTCCAGCGGGTTATTATTGAAGAGCCATTGAAATTTCGGTTTCGGCAGGCCGTAACCGGAAATGCTGTAAGTGATCGGCGTGTTCAACGGAATGGTATAATTGGCCGGGCCGGGCTGGCGCGTCAGGATGATGGGGCTGGCTGCCGGAGCGATGCCGGGCGAACCCACATCGGTACTCGTCGCGGCCACGAAAGCACCGCCGACCCCATTCGTGCTGAATAAATCAAACGTGCCATTATTGGTGTCATAAATAAAAGTAGGGATGCCCGTCTTCGGTTCGGCGCCGACATCCACGCGGTCCACCAGCATGGCATTCGCCAGCGGATCGCTGGGATCGGTCAGGTTCGCGCCCGGATACCAGAGGCGGACGCCATCGCCACTTTTGCTCAAGCCATTTGCCGTGCCGGAGACGATGATTTGAACTCCGCTGCCCACTCCGGCTCCCCACCATTGTTTAAAGGCTGCCGGGCTGTTGATGACGGCATTGGATTCCGTTATGATGATGGTTTCACCCGCATGAATGACCACGTTGTTGGCATCAAAAGGAAGGTCCGCGCCTTGGACGGCATGGCTGCCGTCATTCCAGCTGTAGCCGGTCAGGTTGATGTCCGTGGCGCCGAAGTTTTTCAATTCCCACCAATCCGCGCTGCCGAAAGTATT
>DASYEY010000138.1:0-4804 GCA_036498725.1 Verrucomicrobiia bacterium
GCACAAAGATTGCCGTAAAGAATGGTGATGGCGGCAATGATGGTCAATAGACAGGTCCAATGTTGCGTCACTTGTGGAACGGCGATGAAAAGAACCCGCAGCAACAGGACAAAACCCGCAGCCTTGGAACCAACTGCAAGAAAAGCGGTCGTCGGAGTCGGCGCGCCTTGATAGACATCCGGCGCCCAAATTTGAAAGGGAAAGGCGGCAATCTTGAATCCCAAGCCAACGAGCACAAACAAGACGCCCGTGAGGAACAGTTTGTTATCCATAAACTGACCGGAAACCTGGGCCAGCTCGGTGAAATTCAATTTACCCGTCGTACCCCAGATCAACGCGATGCCGAAAACCATGAAGGCCGAGGATAACGCACCGAGGATGAGATATTTGATGGCGGCTTCCAGCGAAACCAGCCGGTTTTTTTGGAAACTGACTAGCACATAAAATGTGATGGTAATCAGTTCGATGGAGACAAACAGCATCGTGAAATCATCGGCCGAAGCGGCGAATAACATGCCGGCCAGCGCAAAGACGACCAGAGAATAGTATTCACTGATACCCGCTGCAATCCGGTCGGAAAATTCTGCCGCCAGGAATAAAACGAGGATGGCGGCGGTGATAAAAAAGCGTTTAAAGAACAGCGCCAGCGGGTCTTCGACGAAGGAATTATGAAATGCGACCCCGAACACGGAGCAAACACCAGTACCGCTGAAACTGATGACCAACAAGCCGGTCAAGGCGACAATGGCGCCATAGGCCAGATATTTTTTGCGTTCCGGCAACACAAAAAAATCCGCCAACATCAGCACTATACCCAGCGCGATGACGCAAAGTTCAAGCGTTATGAGAGACGAGTTCATCAATTTCGGAGATCAGATTTCGGATTGTGGGTTTCAGCGAGCGCAACCGCACCGGTCTTTGCCACCGGCGAACCGGCAACCGCCACAATTTTTTGCGCGTCAGGGTTAATTTTTTCAGTCAGCAATTTTGGGACGAATCCGAAAATCAACAGACTCACCAACAGCAGGGCGTAAGGCAATTTGCGCCAAAAATTCGAGGCATCGGAAAGGTTCGCAAATTTTTCCGGCAACGGACCGTGCAGGATGTTGCGGATGGCACGCGTCATATAAACGGCCCCGATGACCAGCGCGCCCCAAACGGCGAGCACCACTGCCAAATGCAACGTTGGCTGGCTCCAGGCGCCAAAGAACACGGTGGCTTCACCCACGAAATTCGCAAAACCGGGCAAACCACAACCCGCCATTGCCGCCATCAACAATACCGTGCCGATGAATGGCAGGCGGCGGCAGAGTCCGCCAAGTTCGCTGATCTCCAGCGTACCGGCCTTTTGATAGATATAACCGCTCAAGGCAAAGGTCAGTGCCGCGAGAAAACCGTGCGCCACCATGATCATCACGGCGCCACTGATGCCGATGAGATTCAAGCTCGCGATACCGAGGAAAATGAAACCCATATGCGCCACGCTGGAATTACCAATCAGCAGGTTCAAATCTTTTTGGCGCATCGCCACCCAGCCGACGTAGAGAATATTACCAACAGCCAGCCAGGCGATGATCTGCATCCAGCTTTGCGCCGCCACCGGCATCAGCGGCAACGCGATGCGGATGAGACCGTAAAGACCGAATTTTTTCAGAACCCCGGCGTGCAACATGGCGGTCGGAGCCGGCGCAACGCCGTAACCGAGTGGTGCCCAAGAATGGAACGGCCAGAGTGAAACCAAAATCCCAAAACCAAACAGTAACAACGGGAAGATGAAATTCTGCACGTTGGTTGCCAATGGATTCGTTTTGGCGTAGGCGATGATTTTGGGGATATCAAAGGTGTTCGCCCCAGATTGCAGGTAAAGGGCGATAAGACCAATGAGTGCGATCAACGCGCCGATGCTCAAATAAAGCGTGATCTGGAAGGTTGCGTAGTTCTTCTTTTCACCACGTCCCCACACACCGATCATGATGAAGGTCGGCACCAGCGCCAGTTCGTGCAGGAAATAGAAGAAGAACAAGTCCAGCGAGGCAAAGGCCCCGAGAATGCCGCCGGTCATCACCAGCAACAATATGTAAAATTCTTTTTCCCGATGCTGAATTTCCCACGAGCACAGCGTGGCGGCAAAAGCAACAACCGCACCCATCAGAATGAGGCCGACGTTCAAACCGTCCACCCCCACGTGATAACTGATGCCAAGGGATTCAACCCAGGGAATTTGTTGCACAAAACGATAACCGTCAGCGTCGGGCAGGACCGCGTTGAACTGGCAGAACATCTTGATCGCCAGAACCATGGAGATGAACGTGGCGAGCACGGCAATGGCGCGGATGATGACGCGATAATTGCCCGGCAAAAATATGAGCAACACTGCCGCCAACAGCGGCCAACCTGCGATGTAAGTCAGAATGGACATTTTATTTTCCCAAAACAAAGTACAGCACCAACGCTACGCCCAGCACGAACAGGAAGGCATACGTCTGGAGATTTCCGGTCTGCAACAGGCGCAAACCGCGCCCGGTCAGATCCGTGCCGCCACGGATCACACCGATGACAAAACCTTCCAGCAGGAAGCGATCAATCGCTCCGCAGAACGCCGCAATAGTGTCGTGCGCCCGAATGAACGTTGCTTCGTAAATCTCGTCGAAGTAAAAACGGTTTTTCATGGCCGTCGACAAACGCCCGAGCTTGGCAGGCAATGGATCACTCTTGGCATTCTTGTAAAGGGCGAACGCCAGGAAAATTCCCACCAAAGCTACGCCAATACCAATCAACATCGGAATCGGGGTATGTAACGGTTCGAGCAATTGCTGGGTGAGCGAAAGCGTTTCATGGTCAGCAACAAATTGTGAACCGTAATTATTCGCGATCCCAATGAAACCGCCGATGGCCGCAAATACGGCAAGCACCACCAACGGCAACGTCATCACCAGTGGCGATTCATGTGCATGCGAGGCAGCTTTGGTTTTTTCCTGGCCAAAGAAAACCACAAAGAACAGGCGGAATGTGTAAAATGCCGTTAACCCGGCAACGAGGACGGCCACACTAAACAGCAGATAATTTTTCTCGGCCAGACATTGCGCAAAAATTGAATCTTTTGAATAGAAACCGCTAAACGGCGGAATCCCGCTCAAGGCCAGCGCGCCAATCAGGAACGTCCAGAATGTAACCGGCATTTTCTTGCGCAAATTACCCATCTGCCAGATGTCTTGCTCATGATGCATGCCAAGGATGACGGAACCTGCGCTCAAGAACAGCAAGGCCTTGAAGAACGCATGCGTGGTCAAATGGAACATCGCTGGTGTCGGGCCGCTTAGACCCACAGCCATGACCATGTAACCGAGTTGGGAAAGGGTGGAATACGCAATGATGCGTTTAATGTCATTTTGCTGGATGGCGATGAGCGCAGCGAGCAACGCTGTGAAACCGCCGATGTAGGCGATGACATGCAATGCTTCCGGATTAAATAGAAACAAGCTCCGGCAAAGCATATAAACACCCGCTGCAACCATCGTCGCCGCGTGAATCAAAGCAGACACCGGGGTCGGGCCTTCCATCGCGTCCGCGAGCCAGACGTGCAACGGAAATTGTGCCGATTTACCGACGGCACCGCAGAAAACCAACAACCCGGCAACCGTCGCACAACCACCCAGGGCAGCAGCATTGGCACCCAGTTTTGTTTGCAAGTCACTGAAGTTCAACGAACCGAGAACGCCCCAGACCATCAAGATACCGAGAATAAAGCCAAAGTCGCCCAGACGATTGGTGATGAACGCCTTTTTCGCGGCGTCACCGGCACTCGGTTTTTCAAACCAGAAGCCGATGAGCAGGTAGCTGGAAACACCGACAAGTTCCCAGAAAATGAACATCTGGAGAAAATTATTCGAAAGCACAATGCCGAGCATCGAGAACGTGAACAGGCTCAAGAAGGCGAAGAAACGCGCCATGCTTTCATCGTCATGCATGTAGCCGTAAGAGTAGATGTGGATCAAGCCACCGACACCGGTGACGATAAGCAACATCATCAAGCTCAAGGAATCCAATTTGAGACCGAAATCCACTTGCAGCGAACCGATGGAAAGCCAATTGACTGAACTTTCCGCGTTGATGTGAATGCCGTTCGCAGTGATAAACAGGACGGTCAGGACAAAACCGGCAACCACGGCGCCGATAGAAATCAAGCTGCTGAGGGTCTTGGAACGTAGCGTGAAAAGCGTGATCACTGCCGCAGATACCAGCGGCAGGAACAAAATGAGCCAGGGAAAAAGTTCGTGTTTCATCCGTCAGTGCTTATAAAAATCCGAAATAAATTTATAGGTAGAGTAAGCAATAAATGCCACCCAGCCCATAATTCCAGCCGCAACTTCAAGTCGCGGATGCTTACCCCACCAAAGTTTCCATTTTTCTTCTCTCACCCGGAACCATTCGTCAGAATGGAAATAAGCTCTGTATCCAAAGAAAAGAGCAAAAATAATAAACCCAGCCAAATAACAAAAACCACCAATCGTTCTTTCCTCTGGAAAAAATATATCCAAAGGAGAAAAACATAAAATCATCATGCAACCCCAGAAAAACCAGATTCTGGCGCTTCTTTTCGACGGATGATTCCAAGTTGTTTTCGTTAGACTCATCAGAGTTTCATCGAGGTCAAATCTTCGACGTGCGCGGTCTGGCGTTTCCGGTAAAGCGCCACGATCAGCGCGAGGCCGACCGCCACTTCCGCCGCCGCCACGGTGATCGTGAAAAAGACGAACACCTGTCCGTTGATGTTGCCGGTGTAGCGTGACAACGCCACGAAGGC
>DASYEY010000139.1:0-7634 GCA_036498725.1 Verrucomicrobiia bacterium
GGCTGGCTTCCGAATCATGGCGGCACAAAATCACCCTGGGCGTCGGTTTTTTTGTGAACTGTTATCTGCTCATCGTCGCGGGTGAATTGGTGCCGAAAGCGGTCGCCATCCGCCGCACGTTGACCACGGTTTTGTGGGTGGCGAGTCCCTTGAGCTGGTTTTACCGGTTATCATTTCCCTTCATCTGGCTGTTGCATTGGTCGTCGCAAAAGATGGTCCAGCAACTGGGCCTCGCCCTGAATGATTCACAGTCCGGCCAATCGGAAGAGGAATTGCGCGTGGTGCTCGCGGCGGCACAGGGTTCCAGCGACCGGCGCAACCTGATCTTGAACGCATTGGATCTGCGGCATCGCACCGCGCGCGAAGTCATGCGTCCGCGCCATGACATCACTGTGTTTAATTCCGCCGCCCCGATTGCCGACTGTTTGGCGCTGGCGGAAAAAACCCGTTATTCGCGTTTTCCCATCTGCGACGACGGCGATCTCGACCAAGCGCGCGGGGTCATCCACATCAAGGACCTTTACGCCCAGCGTGAGAAGGCGCAGACCGCAGCGGACCTGTTGCCGGTCGCGCGGAAATTGATCTATGTGCCGGAAAGTGCGCGGCTGGAAAAATTATTGCAACGGTTTCTGGACAAGAAATTGCACTTTGCGCTCGTCGTGGATGAGTTTGGCGGCACGCTGGGTGTCGTGACTTTGGAGAACGCGATGGAAGCGCTGGTCGGCCAGATTCAGGATGAGTTCGATTCGGAAAAATTGGAGCTGACGGCCGTGGGCGACCAGGTCTGGGAAGCGGCGGGAACATTGCCGCTGCATGAATTGGAGAAAATCATCGGCCCGGTACCGCACGAAGAAAGCGTGGCGACCGTCAATGGTTGGGTGACCCAAAACTTCGGTGGTTTTCCGAAGGTCGGCGAGACCTTCAAGGCGAATAATTTTGAACTGCGCGTCGAGGAGATGGACGGCTCGCGGGTGGCGCGATTGAAGATCAGCAAGAGCCGGGAAGAGGCACAGGTTGAGTAAGAGTTGTTGAAGGGGAAACGTGCTTTGTAGAAACGTTTTTTTGACAGAATTTACCAAATTAATCGAATTAAAACGAAGCCGGCAGCATCCGGTAAATCCGGCCGGGAATTTGAAATAATTAACCCGGCAAAATGCGTCCCAACGGGACAACCGGAGATTAGCCAGCTATGTAGTGGCTGGTCATGGCGCAACCAACGATTCGTCCTGAAGGGACAATGGATTCACCCGGGTAAAATTGACGAATGGAGGTTTCCGCTGTCCTTTCAGGACGGGAATATATTGGGGCGGCAGATCCCAGCCACTGCGTACCTGGCTAATGTCCAATGGTGCCTTCAGCACGAACCGCGAATCAAATATACATGAATTTTTAACTCGCGGCGGAAATCAAACCTGAAAACAATCATCCAATGAAGCCCAGCCATACTCCCGGAGTGCTCTTGGTGTTTTTTGTCTGGTTACTGTGTTTCGGCGCGAAACCATCCCTGGCCAATCCGCCAATCTCCCCCGGCACCTCTGCGAACAATGGCAACGATGGTGGAAGCCAGTCGTCCGCGAATCTTGCTGATCCGGCCGGTAGATTGCTGATCGAATCAGCGGAACGCATGATTGCGGCTTATCACGCGGGCCAGCCACCGGCAAGCAACGTCTTGCGCGTGATTTATTTTGTGCCCAAGGATGGCGACCCGCTTCCTGATTATGCCACGCGCCTGGACCGGGTCGTGAATGACGTGAGTGATTTCTATCGCGCTGGTCTTCAACGCCTGGGGATCAAAACGGCCGGACTACCGCTCGAACGCCAGGGCGGAAAACTCGTGCTGCATCTCGTCCGGGGACAATTACCCGCCAGCGAATATGATTATGATTCCGGCGCTCAAGCGGCCCGGGAAATCCAGAGTGCGTTGAAAGGAACCATGGAGATTGACCGCGAACATTTGCTGGTGTTTTACGCCTTGTGCCATCGGGAGGCGGACGGGCATTACGTTTTTAACGCGCCATATTATGGCAGCGGTTCACAACAGAATGGCATCTGCCATGCGGCGGATTGCGAATTGCTTGATCCACTTCGCTTGACCGATACCAATCAGAGCATGGTTTTTACCGAGCATTATTATTCGCGCATGGCGACCTCGGTTGCTCGATTCAACAGCATGTATCTTGGCGGCACGGCCCATGAGCTTGGTCATGCCCTTGGGCTGCCGCATGATGACGGCGGCGAAGCGGAAAAGGCCTTCGGGATTTCGTTGATGGGCGAGGGCAACGATAACTATCGTGAAGAACTATGGGGCGGCGGGCCGCCGGTTTATTTCAGCCGCTCCTCCGTTCTCCAACTCGCTTCGCAGCCCTTCTTTACGGGTTCGGATCGTGGCCGCTGGGCGAAGCTAAAGAGCACCTTCAAATCACTTCAATTTTCAACAGTCAATGACACTTTAAAAATTCAAGGCGTGGTGACCGGGGCAATTCCTGCGTATGCGGTGATCGCCTACGTCTGGACCAGTGACGATCATCAGGCGCAAACTTTTCCCTGCGTCCTGCAGGCCGGCGCCTTTACGCTCAATGTGGGCGGCCTTCGTCCCGGAAACTGGCATCTCAAATTATCCCGGCTGCACGTCAATGGCGGCACGGCGGACCAGGAATTTGACCTGCGGTATGATGCCCAGGCACGCCCTGATGCCGCGGCTTTGAATGAAGATTGGATTGTCAGCCGGGCCAAAGATGCGGTCATGCAACACCAGCCGGCTGCGCTTCAATATGTGGATGATTCAGCCATCGCCGCCGCCCCCACGCCCGGGGCCGCGCGTAAATTGCGTTTGCTGCGCTCCGTACTCGAACCAGCCACGCCATTCGATCTGGCCACGGTCACCAGTGATACCGCTTATCTTTCGGATGCCCGGTGGGATGACGCCCAAGTCGGCTGGGGACAGGTGGCGCGCAACCATTTTTGGTTCGATGAAAATATCCAGGACGGCGTTTTGCTTCTGCTCGGCGGGCAATTTTATGACAAGGGACTCTATGCCCATTCCCCGGCCAGATATGTGTTTCCGGTTGCCGGGAAATGGCACACTTTCACTGCCACTATCGGACTGCGTGACGGGGCCGCACTGGAAGGTTCGGCGATTTTTACGGTGCGGGGCGACGGCCGCGAACTGTATCGCTCCCGCATCTTGCGTGTTGGTGAACGGGAAGACGTGAACGTGGATATTTCATCGGTGAAAAAACTGGAGCTATTGACCGAGGGTGGCGAAGGCCACAACCATCACTCCTGGGCTATTTGGGCTGAACCCAAAGTGCTTCGATGAATCGGAAGTTGAACTTAAAATTCGAAATTTAAAACTCAAAACTAACCCGCTTCACCAGCGCGCACCCCGGATTGCAAAAACCAGGACGATGATCGCCATGACGGCATCCGCGCCGACCGCCGGCCAGAGCGAGGCTTTGGCAGCGCCCAGGGCGAAGAGGGTCATGCCACCGAGCCAGAGGCACAGCGGATTCAAGTCCACGGCGCTGCGGCTGCCGGGTTGTTTTTTGATCAACGTCGGTGTTGCAAAAGCCAGGATGAGTAAAGCGACCACGCCCCAGCCGAGAAAATTCAAGGGCGATGCATCATACCAGGTAAAGGCAAATTTGGTCGTTTGCCAGGACCAGAACGCATTGGCCCGCACGGCAAACGGTTCCAACGCAAAATCAAACGCCACGATAAGCACGGCGGTCAGCCCGATGATCCAATAACCATAACTCTTTAATTTGCGCCAGGGACGGACAATGACGCGCGCGGTCCCGCGCGCGCTGAACAGGGCGGCCACCCACAGCAGCGGAATAGTCCACGGCACGAAGCCGAAGATTTTAGCGCCGGACGCTTCCCGGAAATAGAGCGGGCCAAAGGGCATGGCAAGTCCCAGCCGGAGGTCTGAACTCAAGCCGTGCGCCACGCCGCCCAGCACCGCCGTAATGGTGGCGGCGAGCAGGACATTTTGTAGTGGCATCTGCCGGTTCAACGCGGTGACGCTGACGATCGCCGCCAGGACAATTAATGCGGCATCCAGCAACGGCCAGCGCTGTGGCAGCACCAATTCGGCGGCGAACACCAGTCCCAAGACAATAGTCAGGCTCCAATGGAGCACGAGTTGGGATTTTTCGGGGCCGCTAACTTTCGCTTTGGCGTTGTTTGATTTGGCAGATTCCATTTATTGGATTTAATTGGCAGGACAGTGCATGAAATTTAGGTGCCGGGCAAATCTTAAGTCAGAGCATTATGGGGGAATGGTTGAACAAGTATTTGCTGAAGCGTTTTCTACTTAAGCAAGCGCAATCCGCCAAACTGGTTTTAATGCAGGGCATCGCACTTTTAAGGGATGGCTCCGCATCAAACGCTGTTCGTGCCGAAGGCACGAACGGATATTAGCCAGCCACATTGTGGCTGGAACTGCCGCAAGAATATTTCCCCGTCCTGAAAGGACGGTGGATATATCACATCTTAATTTCCTTCATTCCTGCATGCCGAATTATCATTTTACCGTAACCAGACACTTCGTCCCTAACCTCCCAAGATCCCTTTGGGACACATTAAGCCCGGTGAAATTCCGGCCGGATTTGCCGGATTCATTTTAATTCGGATAATTTTGTAAATTCTGTCAAAAAAGGCTCCGACCGAACACCCTGAGCCTTGAAGCGCAACATTCAACTTGGACGCAGGCATTGAATATGCTGTAGTGTCGGCATGACTCTCTCAGAAATCACGGGACACATTTCGCACTGCATCAAGGCGATGGACAAGTTCTATGGCGGCGTGGTTTTTGATGAATGGGTGGTCGTCTCGCTGGTGGAAGACCAGATTCGTGTTTTCTTTTATCAAGGCCCGCGCGAGCAAACTTTTCTGACGGATTTTTTCAAGGATTTGGGCGCGTTGCATACCGGGTTGACCAGCGGCGATTATGGCGTGGGTGATTTTGAATTTTCCCGGCATGCCATCGGCACGGGCATCGAGGCCTTCATGGTTTTGGGGCAGGGTAATTATCTCATTTGCAATAACACGACGATGAGCATGGACGCCATCGCTCAAAAATCGGAGTGGTTAAATGCCCAGGTGCCGTTTGTGGAACTGGCCGAAAAGATGCGGGCCAATCCGTTGCACGTTCCGTGGGAAACCAAATTTTTCCGCAAGCCCAAGTGAGTCTTTCTCATTGACCGAAGGATTAATAAAAAAAGGGGAACATTTAACATTCAACATTTATTGTCCAACGCCCAGGTGCGCGCTCCCCGCTGCTTTTTATGTTCGGCGTTAAATGCTGAATGTTCGTTTTTATCCTTGTTTCAAGGTTTCCGCTTTTGAGTTTGCGAATTAGGTTTAACTTTCTGTAGTCGTGCCCGAACGCCATGAAGATTTTTTACAAGTTGCTGATCGTTATCCTGGTTCTTTTTCTTGAGCTTGCGGTGGTGGAGCTTGGCTTGGTTTTTGGAATGAGTCATGGCCTGATGGCCGATGTGCCTTATCGCCATGCGGAGCGCGTGGCTGCTTTTCAAGATTCCATCGCGCATCCGTCTCCGGCTGCCGAAGCTGTGTTTCAAGCAGAAGTACGCTTGATGCACCGGCACGAGGATTGGAAATGGGAACTTCCGGCGGGCTTGTTTATTGTCATTAATGGAATTGGAATTTATTATTTTTTCCGCCGTGGCCGGAAGCTCACAACCGTCAAAACTGGGTAAGCAGGCATAAACCGGTGAAATTCTCCCCCGAAGGGTTGCTGACTTTAATGATTTTTTGGACGTGTAATCATGATCAGTGAGCCAAAACGGAAATCAAGGCTCGACGTATTTCCGTCCTAACGGAACTAAAAATTCAAAACTTTGAAATTTTACTTCTCGTTTTTCACTATCGCCGCCAACATTCCAGCCGTCGTGTGTTCCTTCGCTTCTACGGTTGGCTTCAATTCCAGCGCCGCGATGGCTTTGCTCGTTTCCGGGCCGATGGAGGCGAGCTTCATCGCGGGAAATTGTTTCATCAGCTTGGGCAGGTCGAATCGTGCGTGAAAAAATTCCACCGTCGAACCGCTGGTGAACGTGATCCAATCTGCGCCGTGGGCGAGAAAATTATCCGCTACGCCAAAGACATCCTCGGTTTCCATGACCGTCTTGTAGAGGCCGATGTCATCCACGATCGCGCCCATTTCTTCCAAGGCGCGGGGCAGGTCAGGGTTCGCTTTTTCTGCGCGCAGGAGGCAGATTTTGGAGTTCTCAATGCTGCTGTGTTTTTCCAGTGCTTCCGCGATTTTTTTACCGACGTATTCATCCGGCATCAGGTCCACTTGCAGGTGGATTTCGCGTAATTTGGCCGCCGTCGCCGGGCCAACGGCCGCGATTTTTGCGCCACCGATGTCACGCAAATCATGGAACTGGCGGAAGAAATATTCAAAAAAGGTTGTGACCCCGTTCACGCTGGTGAACACCAGCCAATCGTAGGAATTGAGCGCCAACAACGCATCTATGAAATCCTGTTTATTGTCCGGCGTGACCCCTTTGATGGCGGGAATCGGCAGCACGTCCGCGCCAAGTTCGGACAATTTCTGAAGAAATTTGGGCGTCTGTCCGCGCGAGCGCGTGACGACGATCCGCTTGCCAAACAAAGGACGATGCTCCGCCCAATTCAATTTATTGCGCAACGTCACGACGTTGCCAATGATCGTCAGCGCCGGCGGAGTGATTTTATTTTTTGCCACCAGCCCGGCGATGGTGGCCAGCGTACCGGCGACAGATTTTTGCCGGCCCAGGGTGCCGGATTGGACGACGGCCACCGGTGTGGCTGCCGGCATGCCTTGCGTGATGAGTGCTTGGGTCCATTCTGCCAGCTTTTCCATGCCCATCAGCACGACTTTCGTGCCGGGAATCCGGGCGATGTCTTCGTAGCGTAAATTCGTGCCGGCCTCGGACGGATGATCGTGGCCGGTGAAGACGGTAAAACTGGAACAATGGTCGCGGTGGGTCAACGGAATGCCCGCATAATTCGGCGCGGCTACCACGGAGGAAACTCCCGGCACGACTTCAAATGGAATCTTCGCGGCTGCCAGGGCTTCGGCTTCCTCGCCGCCGCGGCCAAAAATATAGGGATCGCCGCCTTTGAGCCGCACGACTAATTTTCCTTCACGCGCCTTGGCGATGAGGAGGTCGTTGATTTGTTCCTGAGAAAACTTTGTGCGTTTGCCGCGCGAGATCAATTCCGTCTCCGGTTTGGCCCAATGGAGCAGGGCGGGGTTCACCAGCAAGTCATACACGATCACTTCCGCCTGGCGGAGCAATTCTGCGCCGCGTAACGTCAACAATTCCGCATCGCCCGGACCGGCACCGACCAGATAAACTGAACCTTTTGATTTCACCCGCATAATTTAAGCGAGTGCCACCGTTAATCAATCCAAGAGGTTGGAAAAGGAGCAGGGGATAAAGGGGAAACATCCAACACTCAACATTCAACTCCGAACTTTGCAGGAGATGTGGCCATGCGTACCTTGGCCTTGAAGGTTAAATGTTTTTCCTGACGCTTGGATATCAGTTGTTTTGCTAAAAATTCCGGGATTCAATTTGACCGTTAATCCAAAATTTATTTATTCTCCCGCCCGCATGAAG
>DASYEY010000140.1:0-21353 GCA_036498725.1 Verrucomicrobiia bacterium
TATGCGCACGAAGGCGGTGTCGCCGCTCCCGCTCTGCCACCGCAGTCTAAAACCTCGCGGACTTTCGCCCACGCCAATCACGCACGGCTACTGCTCTGTTTAATACATTCCAAGTCGTGACTCACGCTGGATTATAATTCAACCACGGTCCCAGCCAGCGTTCCATTTCAGCAACGGGTTTGTTTTTACGCTGCGCCAGTTCGGTGACCTGATCTTTGTCGAGTTTGCCAACGGCGAAATATTTTGATTCCGGATGGGCGAAATAAAGCCCGCTCACGGAACTGCCCGGCCACATGGCAAAACTTTCCGTGAGTTGAATGCCCGTGTTCTTTTCCACGCCGAGCAGTTCCCAAAGGATGCCTTTTTCGGTGTGGTCCGGCGACGCGGGATAACCGGCCGCAGGGCGGATGCCGCGATATTTTTCTTCAATCAAATCTTCCGGCTTGAGGTTTTCCGTTTTGCCAAAGCCCCATTCATCACGGACGCGCTTGTGCAGATATTCCGCGAATGCTTCCGCCAGGCGATCGGCAATCGCTTCGATCATGATGGCATTGTAATCGTCATGCTGCTTTTTATAGGCGTCAGCCAGGGCTTTGACTTCTTCGCCTGCTGTCACGGCAAAAGTACCGAGATAATCCGGGGAACCTTTGGGGGCGACAAAATCTGCCAGACACCAGTTCGGAGTGCCGTCACCTTTGTCCATTTGCTGGCGCAGGAAATGGAATTTTGTCAGCAACTGGGTGCGGGTTTCGTCGGTGTAAATTTCCACGTCGTCGCCCACGCGATTCGCGGGAAATAAGCCATAGACCGCGCGCGGTGTGAGCAGTTTTTCCGCGATGACTTTGGCGAGCATCTTTTGCGCATCGGCAAACAGCTTGGTCGCTTCTTCGCCGTGCTTTTCATGCGTCAAAATTTTCGGATAAACCCCGCGCAATTCCCACGTATGGAAAAATGGCGTCCAATCAATGAACTTGGCAATATCCGCGAGCGAAGCGTTCTCGATGCGGACACCGGTGACAGCCGGTTTTGCAAGATCATCGAATTTCAATTTCGACGCGTTGGCGCGGGCGGTCTCCAGCGAAAGCAGTTTCACCTGCGTGCTGCCATGTTGCGCGCGGAGTTTATCGTAGTCTTCGCGTAATTGCTTCACGAACGGCGCCTTGCCATCCTTGCTCAAGAGGCTGCTTGTTACGGGTACGGCGCGCGAGGCGTCGAGGACATGGACGACGGGCTCGCTATAATTCAATGCGATTTTCACCGCCGTATGTGCCCGGCTGGTGGTGGCGCCACCGATGAGCAGTGGCACCTTGAAGCCGGTGCGTTCCATTTCACGGGCGACATGAACCATTTCATCGAGCGACGGCGTAATGAGCCCACTCAAACCGATGATGTCGGCATTTTCGTTTTTGGCGCGTTCCAGGATTTTTTCGCAAGGCACCATCACGCCCATGTCGATGACTTCGTAGTTATTGCATGCGAGCACAACGCCGACAATGTTCTTGCCGATGTCATGCACGTCGCCTTTGACGGTGGCTAGTACTACTTTGCCCTGGGCTTTTACGATTTCACCGCGCGCGGCCATGGCGGCTTTTTCCGCTTCCATGAACGGCGTGAGATACGCGACGGATTTTTTCATCACGCGCGCTGATTTCACGACCTGTGGCAAAAACATTTTGCCCGCACCAAACAAGTCACCGACCACACTCATGCCGGCCATCAACGGGCCTTCGATCACCGTGAGCGGCTTGTTGTATTTCGCGAGTGCTTCGGCGGTGTCGGCATCAATGTAGGCGTCAATGCCTTTCACAAGCGCGTGCGAAAGCCGTTCTTCGATCGTGCCTTTGCGCCATTCTTCCTCGATTTTTTTATCGCTGGCGGTTGTGCCCGCGCTGGCCGCTTTCAGTTTTTCGCCGAACGTGACCAACCGTTCCGTGGCGTCGGGGCGGCGGTTCAGCAAAACGTCCTCGACGAGTTCCTTCAACTCCGGCTCGATTTCTTCATATACTTCGAGCATGCCCGCGTTGACGATGCCCATGTCCATGCCCGCACGGATGGCGTGAAAAAGGAATGCGCTATGCATCGCTTCACGCACCGGGTTATTACCACGAAAACCGAAGGACACGTTGGAGACACCGCCGCTGACTTTCGCGTGAGGCAGGTTGTTTTTAATCCAGCGCGTGGCTTCGATGAAATCCACCGCGTAATTATTATGCTCCTCGATGCCCGTGCCGACGGTCAAAATGTTCGGATCAAAAATGATGTCTTCCGGCGGAAACCCTACTTCATCCACGAGAATGCGGTAGGCACGTTCGCAAATGCGAATCTTGTCCGCATAAGTTGCGGCCTGGCCGTTTTCATCGAACGCCATCACGACGACTGCTGCGCCGTATTTTAAAACTTTCGCGGCATGTTCGCGGAATTTCGCTTCGCCTTCCTTCATTGAGATGGAATTGACGATGCCTTTGCCTTGAACACATTTCAGACCGGCTTCGATGACTTCCCATTTCGAGGAATCCACCATGAACGGCACCTTGGCGACTTCCGGTTCGCTGCCGAGCAGTTGTAGAAAACGGGTCATCGCCGCAACGCCATCAATCATCCCTTCGTCCATGCAGACGTCGATGATGTTGGCGCCGTTCTCCACCTGTTGCCGTGCGATGGCGACGGCTTCCTCGTATTTGTTTTCCTTGATCAGCTTCGCGAACTTGGGCGAACCCGCGACATTCGTACGCTCGCCGATCATGATGTACTGCCCAATTTGTTGGGTGAATGGCTGGGAGCCGGACAGGCGCAATGGCAATGGATTTTGTGTCCGGGTGGAACGGCCAACCTGGCCGTCCGGCTTCGCAACTTGCGAAACCGAATCGGCTGGCAAGTTGCCAGCCGAAACGGGCTGGTAGCCCGTTCCACCCAAACCATTACCTAGTGCGCCTAATCTTTCAGTGCCGGATTCTTTCGCCGCAAATTCACGCGGGTGCTTATTTTCCAGCGCCTTCGCAATGGCCGCGATGTGCTCTGGCGTATTACCGCAACAACCGCCGGCGATGTTGATCAGGCCGCTTTGGGCAAATTCGCCGAGATAATTGCCCATGTCTTCCGGCTTCAAATCAAAGCCGGTCGGCGACAACGGATTAGGGAGTCCGGCGTTCGGATAGCAGGAAATGGCCGTATCAGATTTCTGCGCGAGTTCCGCGAGGAACGGGCGCATAAGATCCGGGCCAAGGGAGCAATTGAGACCGATGGCGATGGGCTTCACATGCTTCATCGCATTCCAATACGCTTCGATTGTTTGCGCGGAAATCATTGTCTCACCGCCGCGTCCAACCGCTGCGGAAATCATGATTGGCAAAATTTTCTTGTCCTGTTCAAACACTTCTTGAATCGCCACCAACGCTGCCTTGGCATTGAGCGAATCGAAGATGGTTTCGACAAGCAAGAGATCCGAGCCACCGGCGATGAGCGCACGAACTTGACTGATGTAGGCGGTTTTGACCTGGTCAAACGTGCAAACCCGAAAACCGGCGTCATCCGCATCCGGTGAATTGGACAGCGAAACGGTCAACGGTCCGATTGCGCCCGCGACAAAACGCGGACGGCCGGTTTTATTAGCTACCCGGTCCGCCCATTCGCGACATTGCTTGGCAGATTGCTCGTTGATTTCCCATGCGAGATCATTCAGGTATTTGTTTTCGATGATCGTTTGATAAAACGCCGGATCTTTGCGGCCGCCATGTTCCCGCGGATCATCCACGAAAAATTCGCTCTGGCCGATGCTGGTCGCAGAAAAGGTATTGGTCTCGATGATGTCTGCGCCGGCTTCAAGAAAACGGCGATGAATATCGCCGATCGTCGCCGCTTGTGTGAGCGAATAAAGGTCGCCGTTATTCTTCAGATCCTTTTTGGAATCTTTAAACCGTTCGCCGCGAATCTCCGCTTCACCCAATCCGTAAGTGCGGATGGTGGTGCCCATCGCCCCATCAATGATGACGATACGTTCACGAAGGGCACGTTGCAGGAGTTCGGCTTGGTTCGACATGCTCATAAGATAAACGATTACTCTGTGAGTTCAAATTAAAAATCAACGCATCTGGATGCGATGATATGAAATTATAAAGGCTATTAAACCACCAAGGCGCCAAGACACCAAGTTGGATTATTTTTTAGCCACAGATGAGCACAGATGAAACACAGATGGGGCTGGGAAGATTTTTGACACGAATTGAACGAATTAAAGCTCAGGTTAGGATGATTGCCTGAGACGTTGGCAAACCAGCAATCCTCATGGAGTGCGGCGGGAAGCGTAGCGCCACGCCGCTTTGGTTCGGACGAGAGGCTCTCGGAAAAAGTTTTCTGTACGCGCGCGCGAAAGCGGTGTCGCCGCTGCGCTTTGCCACCGCAGTCCCAGATCACCAACTCAAATGCATCTGTCTCTTTGGCTTTATTGAAATTTTTGTAATGATGTAAGAGATTAGTCTGGATGGACACACGGACTTTGAATTTAAGACTCCCGGCGAATCTTCTCTCTATGCCCTTTGTGGCTCTGTGGCAAAATGCTCCGATTATTTTGCCTTTCGCTGCCGGTACAACGATTTGTCCACGGTCGCCGCCATCGCGGCGAGGTCGAGCGGCAGGTTCAGAAATTCCTTCACGCGTTTGGCAACGCCTTTCGCATCTTTCAAACAATCGGCATGGGCGATGCGCAAGACTTTCAATTGGCGATTGGTCAGGATTTCATCAACGCGGGCGAGTTGTTGTTCATAGACACCCCGCAATTTTTCGGGCGTGAGGGCGGCGCCTTTGTTGCCGTGGCGTTCCAGCATCACGTCTTGCGAGGCCAGCACCTCATCCAGTGAACGTTCCATGAAGATGATCCGGTAATCTTGTTCCGGTGGCAAAAATGGCAGCAATTGCGCAACGAGTTTTAGCACGCGACCTTTGGTATGCGGCAGCCAGGAAATATCTGCGCGTAAATTTTTCGCGGGCGCAAATTCGAAATAGCCACGCGGATTATCAGCGTCAGCCGGACGATGGCTGTCGTGCAGAGGCGGCACTCCGCCGGCGGCGAGCATTTGCATCATCAGCGACGTGCCCGAGCGCGGCAGGCCGGAAACAATCGTGGCAAAAGGTGCATCTGTGCGGGCGGGTTGCAAGGCCGACGGATCAAATTCAGTCGCCGCTTTTTTCGCTGCCGTTGAAGCTGTCACGGTTGCAGTTTCACCGCTTTGGGCGGCGACCGGTTCATCTTTTTTCGATCGCAAGGCCTGCTGCCGCTCCGCGATGGCTTTGGCTTTTTCCAGATGCTCTTTTGCCAGCTTCGGTTTTTTTAAGCGATTCAGATAGATCATCGCCAGGCGACGGTGGGCAAGGATGAAATTGGGATTTTGCGCGACGCAAACTTTGAACGCCTCCACGGCCCGGTCAATTTTTCCCAACCGATGCAGTGCAAGGCCCAGCGTGAAATGCGCCATCGGGTTGTGATATAATAAGCCGACCGAGGTCAAGGCGGAGCCGGCGGCTTCGAAATTACGTTTCTGCGCCAGCCGCAGTTGGGCGAGGCCAAAATGGGCATGGGCATTTTCGGGATCCAGTTCGAGGGCTTTTTGATAATGCTTTTCAGCTTCATCAAAGTTTTTGACAGCGAGACTGCAACGCCCGAGTGATACATAAAAATCCGGTTGCGTGCGCCCGGCTTTTTCCAATTTTTTCAGAATCGTCAGGGCCTCGGCGGGCTTGCCCTCGGATTGCAGCAGCATCGCTTCCATCTGCATCATCGGCGCGGGGCTCAGGCTGGAACGCGCGGCGGCGCGGCGAAATTCTTGCTGCTCGTTCGGCTTCAGATCTTCCGGCTTGGTATCCTTGTGCTTTTCCTGGAGCTGCTTAAGTTCTTTGCGGGCTTCGGTCGCGTACTTTTTACGGTTCGTACGTAATTCTTCGATCGCTGTACGTGCCTCGTCAAACCGGCTTAAGGCGAGCAGGCAGGAAACATATTTCGCCCCGTAACGATGCTCGTCAGGTCGTGCGCGCCAGAGTCTTAGGAAAATCGTGGCGGCGGCAGTCTGCTGATTGGCGTCCGTATGGGCACAGGCCAGATTGTAATCCAGTTCCTGTTGCGTTTCCGTGACGGCTTTTTCCGCGTTCTCGGGCAACGGTTGGATATAGCCCAGCGCTTCGAGTTGTTTGATGGCTTCGCGGGCATCACCGGCATCGAGTTTGGTATCAGGCGAATGTGAACCGTCTTCGCCTTTGACGGCATCCCATGACGGAATGGTTTCAATCTTCTTTTTCTCATCCTCAAACACCGTGACGAGCGGCTTGCCATCCATGTCTTGGCCGATCGGCAGGTCAAACAGCGAGAGCAGGGTGGGGCAGATGTCCAGAACCGTTGCGCCATAAACGCGCTCGTCTTTTTTAATGCCCGGGCCTTTTAAGGCGAAAATTCCGTAATGCCGATGTTCAATCGCCGGGCCGGCTGGTTCCATGGGAATTGCCGCTGGCCGGAGATGGTCGGGATGGAATCCATGGTCGCTCATCAATAATATCGTCACGTCGGGACCGGCCATCGCCATGAGCATCCCCAACATCATGTCATGATAACGGTAAGCCGCTTCGATCACCCCGGAATACAACTCAAAATCCTCCTCGGAAACATGCTTCTGACGCGGGGGATGATACCGCATGAAACCGTGGCCGAAGTGGTCAATGGCATCAAAATAAACTGCCATGAAATCCCATGGCTCATTGCGAATGAGATGCGTGGCCGCCGATTGAATGGTGGAACAATCCGCGATGGTCTTTGCCAGGCTTTCGAGCCGGCGATCTTTTTTCTGATCAATCTGATCCGCCTTGGGAACGAACGGCAGGATATGCGAGCCATCCAATTCGCCCGGATGAAGTCGTAATTCCGCCAATGTTTCCACCAGCCGTTCAGGATACACCGTTCCTTTGGGCATCGGCCATGGCTGTTTCAGGTCCATGTGCGGCGCGCGCTGGTAATGGTTGGAAACCATCACGCCGTTAGGCAGCGGTTCCGCTGGATGCGATGGCCACCAGCCGACGACCGTGCACTTTTTTCCGTTCTGCGCGAGGATGTTCCAAATGGCCTTGGTCTTGCGGGAGAGATTAGTGATCGGTCGCACTCCGCCGGTGTGCGGATCGGGTTCGGCAAAACCGTGGATGCCATGCTTCATCGGGCGTTTGCCCGTGCCGATGCTCGTCCATAACATCGGTGAGAGAATTGGATAGAGCGTGGCCAGATTGCCGATGACGCCGCCGTTGATGAGTTGTTCGAGGTGCGGCATTTTGCCGGCATCGAGCAGGGGATTGATGGCTTTCCAGTCAGCCGAATCCCAACCGATCAGGAGCACTTTGCGTGAAGGCATGCGTTTTAGTTATTGGAACAAATTTTTTCAACAGGGCATAACTGGCGCAAAAAATCAGATGAAATCGACGGTGTCCGATTCCAAAAAATGAAACTGCTAATCCACTTGATCTTCGCTAATGAAAATCAACGTGTGTTAGCGGTGGGCTAACTCCGGTCAATTTGTTTTGGCAGCAGCCTGGCGGCGGCGGCGTAATTCCCGCACGCCACGGGCGCCAAACGCGAGCAAGCCGAGTCCTCCGAGGGCTGCGAGAGAAGGTTCCGGCACAGCCTCGATCATTCCGGCTGTGAAATTATTGAGATTCGGGTCATTCTTGCTATCGAGTGCGCCGTAAATGCCATCCCCATTTTTATCTATCACCGCGACCTGGGCTGGCACTCCATTGGCATCATTGGTGATTTTTATGCGTAGCCAGCCGTAATAAGTGTGGCCGGCGGAAGCTCTGGCCTCAAATGCCGCGTAACCGGTGAAAACGCCGTTAGCGCCGGTCGGTAAAAAATTTCCGTGATTGGCCCCGCCGTGATTGGTGTGGGAAGCCAGCAAGTACGCCCCGCTGCCATCGGTAAAAAGCCGGCCCGCCACCTGGGCGCCAGGCGCCAGTCGGGAAGCCTCAAAATGGCTGTTCACTGCGATCCATCCACCAATCGATGCCCGCGCGGCGCCTGAGTTGTTTTGGGCGTGAAGCGAAATGCGTTCGAATTGGGCATTCATCGCCCGGAAGCTAACATCTTGATTGGAGACCGACGGTGGTGTCGAAATGAACGTGGCGCCTCCGTCATAACTAAATTGCGTGATATTTTGCAGCATGCCCTGGGCCTCAGACATGGCTGGTGCCCCCAAAAGCGCACCGGTGGCGGTGATGGAATAAGCGGCCAGTTTGGAATTTAGCAAATTTTTTTGGTTAGCCTTCTTTGATTTCATAATTTTTGGCTGATTTCAGTCCTTGTTGCCGATTTTTATCAAAAGGTTGGGATGGAAGCAAAGATTTTTAATTGTTTCATCAGTATAATAAAAAAGCCGCGAGCTGGCTCGCGGCTTTCGTGATAGGTTGAAAGTTATTTCACCAATGATTTGCAGAATTGGTCCATGCGTTCCAGGCCTTTTTCAATGTTCGCCAGGCTGGTGGCATAGCTCAAACGGATATAATCATCCGCCCCGAAAGCAATGCCGGGCACGGCGGCAACTTTCTGTTGTTCCAACAGTTTCGCGCAGAACTCGGCAGATTTCAGTCCGGTTTTGGAAATGTTAGGAAACAGATAGAACGCGCCTTTGGCATTCACACAGGTGATGCCGGGCATCGTGTTCAGTTTTGCGTGCGCGTAACGGCGGCGTTTATCATATTCCGCGAGCCATTTCGGCAAATGATCCTGCGGGCCATTAAGCGCTTCCACGCCGCCTTTTTGGGCGAAGGAAGTCGGGTTGCTGGTGCTGTGGCTTTGCACGGCGTCAATTGCCTTGGCGATCGGTTCCGGCGCGGCCAGAAAACCGAGGCGCCAACCGGTCATGGAATAGGCTTTGGCCAATCCATGGACAATGATGGTGTGGTCATAGTGTGCCTGCGAAAAACTGGCGACGCTTTTTACTTTCGCACCGTCATAGAGCAGGTGCTCATAGATCTCATCGCTCATGATGAGGATATTTTTTTCCACGCAGATATCGCCGAGTGCCTTCACTTCTTCCGGCGTATAAACCGATCCCGTCGGATTGCTCGGGGAATTCAAGACGAATAAACGCGTATTGGGCGTGATCGCGGCGCGGAGTTGTTCCGGCGTGACTTTGAACTCAGTCTTGTCGGTTGTCGTCAAAATCACCGGCTTGGCCCCGGCCAGTTTCACCATTTCCGGATAGCTCAGCCAATAGGGCGCGGGAATGATGACTTCGTCGCCTGGTTCGCAGGTGGCGAGGATGACGTTGTAGCAGGAATGTTTACCGCCGCAGGAAACAATGATCTGAGACGGCTTGTAGGTCAGGCCGTTTTCACGTTGGAATTTGGCGACAATGGCTTCGCGCAATTCCGGGATGCCGCTGCTCGGGGTGTATTTGGTAAACCCGGCGGCGAGCGCTTTGGCGGCCGCGTCCTTGATGTGTTGCGGAGTGTCGAAGTCCGGTTCGCCGGCGCCAAAACCAACGACGTCTTCGCCCGCTGCCTTCATCGCCTTGGCCTTGGAATCAATGGCCAGGGTGAGCGACGGGGCGAGTGACGCGGCGCGTTGAGAAATTTTATAGTTCATAAATTTGAGCGCGGGAATTCTACGGTCAAAAACGCGCAGTGCAAGAAGGGAATATTTGGAAAAAGGGCAGGGCGCTCCCGCGATCGTCAGACCGGAGCGCCACGGGCTTTATTTTTAGTTCATTGAACCAAGGTCCAGGTGTCGTCCGGATCGTAAACACTCATGTCGTTGGCGATCTTCACCGTCTTGGGGCCGAGATTCTTTTGGTACACCTTGCCTTGTTGATTGACGATGAACGTCATCACTCCGGTATTACCCCATTGGGCCGGCCAGGCGACCAGCGCGAAACCGGCAATCATCCGGCCGTTGATGACGTAGTTGTATTTGCCGCCGGGCGCGTGTTTACCCTGGCGCGTCATGATCTCAAAATAGTATCCGTGATAGGGCGCTGATTCTTCATTCAACATTTTTGCGGTATGCTGATACCCCTCCACGCGTGCCTGCGCAATCAGCGGGCCGAGCGGGCTTAAGACTTCGCCGGGTAGGTTGTTCGTCGGCCAGAAAAGTCCGTCATGCTTGCCGGGCGTGCTCTTCAAAAACTGCGCATAAGCCAGCACGCCATCACCCATCCGATCCTGACTGGCATATTCCCGCTGTGCTTGGACGTAAGCATTGCAGACTGCGATCGCACCCAATTCATCCATGCCGACGCGGCGATTCAAGATTTCCGCCTTGCCCGCCGCCGTGTCGAAAAACCATTGGTTGTTCTGTTTCACGAGCGGGATGGGAAATGGCCAGCCGTCCGCGCCTAATTGCAACGTCACATTCGATTCAGAATTGGTGGCCAATTGGACTTGCTCCGTCAACCGTTGCAGAAAGGCATTGTGTTCGGCGGCCGCTTGGACCGCGTCCGGCGATACCAAATCTTTTCCGGTTGGGCCAAAAATGGCATGAAAAGCATTGGTATCATATGCTTTGGTGGCGGTGGTCAAGGCATTGATGGCGTCGTCAATTGAGCTGAATTTTTGTTGGTCGGCGGCCAGCGTACTCAACGGCAGGGCGCTGATGGCGAGAGCAAAACCAATGACAACCGGCATGGTGAGTTGTCGCACAGTCGGAAAGATACGTTTCATAAGCGATAATGGTTTCTGGTTATCGTGTGTTTAATGCCTTGGCTGCTGGCTGTGTCCGCCACCGTTATTTCCGCCGCCGCCATTATTGGCGGGCGCGGACGGCCGCGGCGCGGCTGCGGGTGGCGGCGATGAATGCTGGACCGGCGGAGACGGGCGGGTTGTCTGGATACTTTGCCGGCCGCGATTGCTGAAATCCCTTGTGTTTTGTGAGCTTTGGATGCCGATGAACGCACCACTGTTCGGCGTTGAACCCGGTCGCACCGACGGCGTTGGATTCACCCGCGGTGCAGGTGATGGAATCGCCTGGCCCGGAGGATTATTATTCCGGCCGGGTATGTTATCGTGAATCGTCGGCCCGGCGTTATTATGCATATTCGGAGGTGGAATGTTCGGATGACCATTATTGTCGCCCCGGATAATGATATTTCCCGACCCATTATTGCCTGGCGCGTTAGCCCCGTGGAAATTCCCCGGCCGATTTCCCGGGGAATTGGGATGTGGATTCATCGGCGTTGGCTGGCGTACGGCGGGGTTATTATTCCAGCCGCGATCGCCGCGCATATTGCCGACTGAAGACGGACGGGTGGTCGGATGCCAGGCATGTGTTTGACTTACAAAAACCGCGTCCCGTTGGTGCGGTGATTCATGCCACCAATTCGGCGGACGCGGATGGCTGTGGTTCCAGACGACGACATGGCGATGGCCCCAGTCAAAATCGCAGTTCAACCACCAACCAACGCTAAAGCCAATGCCAAACGTGATGAATGGCGGCCCAAATGGCTGCTGATAATATATTACCGTCGGATCATAGACCGGCACATAGATCACTTGCGGATCAGCCGGAACGATTTCTATGTAAGTGGGACTGACCACAACTTGCTGCTGGGGCGTGGATGGCAAATTACCAAGCTTTTGCGCGACGGCGCGCAATCGTTGAATGGAATTCATTACGTCCGGTTGTTGGTTGAGAAAGGCCTGGCCCAGTTCAGTCGTCCAATTCAGGTTGTCATCCATCCATTGCAGCACGGTGGGATAATGCGCCAGTCCGCGCACACTGGCATCCCAGGGTTGTTGATCCACCTGGTTCGTATCACCGCCGCTCTGCATATAGCGATCGGCCATCACAATTTGTGTGGGCAAGGTGGCGGCGGGCAAAATCTGGGCAATCAACGGATCGGGATACAGTGCGATCGGCCCCAGTAACTGGTCTAATTGCTGGTCGGAAAGCGGTTGGTAATCGGGCGTGGGCGGCGGCACGGCATCCTGGGCGGGCGATGACAACGTGGCTCCAATGAGCACACCCAATAAAACGGCAAGCTTAATAATATTTTTCATACCTGAACTGAAAAATTTGACCGTCACTAATCCTAG
This sequence comes from Verrucomicrobiia bacterium, assembly GCA_036498725.1. Lineage (GTDB taxonomy): Bacteria > Verrucomicrobiota > Verrucomicrobiia > Limisphaerales > UBA11358 > UBA11358. The sequence continues at coordinate 12,055 of DASYEY010000140.1, forward strand.
ACGCTGCGGTTGCCTCATAAATTTCACCATAATCTTAAGAAAGTAAAATGCAGAGTGGTTTTTTAATAACGGATTATCGGAAGAATTGAAACATTTGGCATGATAAATGGCGGGCGGTGGACTGGTTTTTGACTGGGGTAAAAGCGATGAATAAAAAAGAGCCTGGCTATTAAACCCAATAAAATAGCCAGGCTCTCCAACCCCTAACTTAAACCACTACTACGAACCTATTAACACCAAAAACGTCCATCTACATTAATTCAGACTATGCCGGCTCGATTTTGTTCAAAATATTTTTAATCAGTTCAAAATGTTGGATTTTATTTGAAAAATGGTTGGGAAAATTGTGGGTAACCTTTCGCATATGTAGCGAATGGGTGGAATGGATTGTGTTGCGACTCATTATGCCGGCGATGCCGGCACTTTGTGGTGTGCTCTGGTAGTTGGACATGCAACGGTTCGCCGCCTGACGCTGCGCTCGGCGACGACTTTGCCCGCAGCGCAGCCCAAGCCATCCTGATATACGGCAGGGAAAAGCTGCCGCTTGGCTTTTAAACAGGGCGGAGATGTAACTCTGCCCTACCGTTTATGAAGTCCCAATAGTGGCATTGAGTTAAACCGCGCTGCCGCAGGTGGCAGGGGAATGCCGCCATTTTTAATTCTTTGTCTTGGCGGCTTCGATGAGTTCCCAGAATTTGGGGTTTTCCTGCAACGCGGCATCTTCGCCGGCCTTGATGCCGGAACGGAAAAAGAAATCTTTGAGGGTATGGCGGCTCAAGATGCGGTGAACCAGGACGCCCAGTTTGTGGCGCTCAAAATAAACCCGGTAATCGCCGATCCGAAAACGATGCAAAATATGGCCGTCGCTTTCCAGTTTGCCGAAATCTTCCAGTTCACTGGTGATGACGTGCTGCGGCAGTCCGCGAAAATCGCCCAGGATCTGCAATTGCAGTTCTTTGGGCATCCGCGCCAGCTCCGACGCGCTGGTCGGAGTGAAAATGATTTGAAAGGTGTTCATCACAATCGGGTTTCCACTTTAGCGTAACATCGCCGGGGTTCGCAATCTCGATTGCAAGGCCGCATTTTGTTCCGGCCGGAGAGGCGGTCTGAAAAATTAATTTTAGCCTCCTCCTCATCCTCGAATTTCCTCAGGTGCGAGGACGAGGGTGATCATGAGGGCGGTTAGGCCACGCTCTGAAATAAATTCGTCTTTATTTCGTAACGTGGCTTTAACCGGGCTGTCGTTGCATTAGATGGGTTGTGCCATAACTTTAGGCATCATGGTGCCTCGTATTCTGATCGTGGATGATGAGGGCGATTTTATCGAATTGGTAAAGTTTCGCCTCGCTGGCTTGGGCTGCGAATTTCTCGTGGCCAATGACGGCGTGCACGCCTTGAGCCAGGCCCGGCAGTTCAAACCGGATTTGATCCTGCTCGACATCCTATTGCCGGACCTCGATGGCCTGGCCGTATGTGAGATTTTAAAGCGCCAGCCAGCCACCAAAAAGATTCCCGTCATCTTCATGAGTGCGCTTTCCCCCGGGATTTCCAAGCGCACGGCGATCACGCAGGCGGAAGATTTTTTCACCAAACCGTTGGATTTGGAACGCCTGCAAAAACGCGTGGCCAGTTTGTTGCATCATCAGACGGTCGTGGAATGATTTCCTGCCGAAGGCGCATCATCCAGGGTTCACCAGCGGCAAACTTCAGTCGGACAAGGGGGGCTCCGGTGCCTTCAAAGCCTGATTTCACCTTTCGGGTGGTCTTCAAATTATGCAGGTAGTCAACGCCCTTCGCTTGACACGTCCGCGCGCAGCCCGCATTTTTATCGGCAGAAAAAAACGAAACAATGAGCGCACACAACCTATTTGGAACTCTGCAAGACTTTGAACTCGGCAACGGTAAGCCGGGGAAATTTTATTCATTGCCCGCCCTGGAAAAAGCCGGGGTTGGCGCGGTCTCCAAATTGCCGATCTCCATCCGCCTCGTGCTGGAATCCGTTTTACGCAACTGCGATGGTAAAAAGGTCAGCGAAGCGAACATAAAGGAGCTGGCGAACTGGAAGCCGGTGGAAACCCGCCTGGCAGAAATCCCCTTCGTGGTCGCGCGCATCGTCTTGCAGGATTTCACCGGGGTGCCGTTGCTGGTGGACTTGGCGGCAATGCGCAGCGCGGTGCAAAAACTTGGTAAAAACCCGAAGATCATCGAACCGCTTGTGCCCGTGGATCTGGTCGTGGATCACTCGGTGCAGGTCGATTTCGCCGGCGGTGCGGATTCGCTGGCAAAAAACCTGGATCTGGAATTCACCCGCAACCGGGAACGTTACCAGTTTTTGAAATGGGGCATGCAGGCGTTTGACACGTTTAAAGTCGTGCCGCCGGGCATCGGTATCGTGCATCAGGTGAACCTGGAATATCTCGCCAAAGGCGTCTTGAACGCTGGTGCTGTCTATTATCCTGATACCCTCGTCGGTACGGATTCGCACACGACCATGATCAACGGCATCGGGATTGTTGGTTGGGGCGTTGGTGGCATTGAGGCGGAAGCGGGCATGCTCGGCCAGCCGGTTTATTTTCTCACGCCAGATGTCGTGGGCGTACATCTTACGGGCGCATTGCGCGAAGGCGTCACCGCGACGGATCTTGCCCTTACAGTTACGCAAATGCTGCGCAAGGCCAAGGTCGTCGGCAAGTTCGTGGAATTTTTCGGCCCCGGGGCGGCGGCGTTGCCGGTCGTGGATCGGGCGACGATTGCCAACATGGCGCCGGAATATGGCGCCACGATGGGCTTCTTCCCGATTGACGCCGAGTGTGTGAACTATCTTCGCGCGACCGGCCGCAGCGACGAAGCGATCAAGACCTACGAAAATTATTATAAGGCGCAGGGGCTCTGGGGCATTCCCAAAAAAGGCGACATCACCTATTCGCAAGAATTGGAATTGGACCTGGCGACCATCGTGCCCAGCGTTGCCGGACCGAAACGCCCGCAAGACCGCATTGAATTGCCGCATCTAAAACGTGATTTCATTTCCGCATTTTCCAAGCCGGTGACCGAAGCCGGGTTCGGCATGAAGGCCGAAGAATTGACCCAGAGTGTTCACATTTCGGCGGGTGGTGAAATTCATTCTGGCGGTGGCGGGCAGGAAAATGGCGGCATCAACCGCAGTGAACATGAGATGGTGAACGAGCATCCGACGGCTGATCCGATCCACGCAAAGGCGCCGAAACTCGAAGGCGATGTCCGCAACGGTTCCGTGTTAATCGCGGCGATCACGAGTTGCACGAACACGAGTAATCCTTCGGTGATGCTCGCTGCTGGTTTGCTGGCGAAGAAAGCCGTTGAACGGGGTTTGACCGTCAATAGCACGGTGAAATCTTCACTCGCGCCCGGCAGCCGGGTCGTCACGGATTATTTGAATAAAACCGGCCTCACGCCTTATCTTGACCAGCTCGGATTTCAAACGGTCGGCTATGGCTGCACGACTTGCATCGGCAATTCCGGCCCGTTGCATCCCGCGATTGAAGACGCCGTGGTGAAAAATAATCTGGTCGCTGCCTCCGTCCTTTCGGGCAACCGCAATTTCGAAGCCCGCGTCCATCAGAACATAAAGGCCAATTTTCTCATGTCGCCGCCGCTCGTTGTCGCGTTCGCGCTCGCGGGCCGGGTGGACATTGACCTGAGCCAGGAACCGCTGGGCAAAGATAAAAATGGCGCGGATGTGTTCTTGAAAGATCTGTGGCCGACCTTGCAGGAGGTTCGCGACCAAATGCAGGCCGCGTTGCAACCGGAAGTGTTTCGCAAACTCTACAAGGATTTCGCCGGACAAAATCCGAAATGGAACGAAATCCCTTCGTCGGTCGGCAATGTGTATGAATGGGATGGCAAGTCCACTTACATCCAGGAGCCGCCGTTCTTTGAGAATTTTTCACTGACACCCGGCAGCATCAAGCCGATCAATAACGCGCGTGCACTGGCGATTTTTGGCGACAGCGTGACCACCGACCACATTTCACCAGCAGGCGCGATCAAGAAATCGTCGCCGGCTGGAAAATATCTCATCGAGAACGGGGTTACGGCGGAAGATTTTAACAGCTACGGTTCACGGCGCGGCAATGATCGGGTGATGACCCGTGGCACCTTCGCCAATGTGCGCATCAAAAACTTGATGCTGGCCGGCCAGGAAGGTGGCGACACGCTTTTGCAACCTGAAGGCACCAAGGTTTCCATCTACGACGCCTCGATCAAATATCAGGCCGCCGGTATTCCGCTGGTTATTCTGGCTGGTCAGGAATACGGCACCGGCTCGTCACGCGACTGGGCGGCCAAGGGCACCAATCTGCTGGGCGTGAAAGCGGTGGTTGCGCAGAGCTTCGAACGCATTCATCGCAGCAATCTCGTCGGCATGGGCGTGTTGCCCTTGCAATTCAAGGACGGCACCACGGCGCAATCCCTTAAACTCGACGGCACCGAGACCTACGACATCATCGGACTCGACGCGAACATCAAGCCGCAACAAGACCTTACGCTCAAGGTCACGCGCAAAGATGGCAGCGTGGAAAACGTGCCGGTCAAGTGCCGGATTGATACGCCGATTGAGATTGATTACTACCAGCATGGCGGCATTTTGCCGTTCGTGTTGCGGCAATTGGTCGCGCAGGCATAAATCGCTTTAAACCTTGGCCCGGAAGGAAGTTTTACCGGTTATGTTTCCCATCACCATCGCTGTTTTAATTGTGACAGCGGTGGTGACTTTTTTAGCGTTCAAACGGCCGGAATTGAAAGAACGCTTGATGTTCAAGCCGGCCGAGATTCTCCGTGATCGTCAATACGACCGGATGCTGACTTCCGGATTGATTCATGCCGACTGGAGGCATTTTCTGTTCAATGCTTTCAGCTTTTATTGCTTTGCCCGGAATATCGAATTAATTTACGGAGCAAAGGTATTATTACTGATCTATGGCTCATCCATTTTGGGCGGTTCGTTATTGTCGTTACTGATTCACCGGCATCAAGATTATCGGGCATTGGGCGCTTCCGGCGGGGTCTGTGGTGTTATCTTCGCCTCGATTTTTTTATTGCCTGGCAGTTCCATCACCATGTTCCCGTTACCGATCGGCATTCCCGCCTATCTCTATGCCATCGGATTTCTGGTATTCTCCTTTGTGAGCCATCGGCGGCAGCAGGATAATATCGGTCACGATGCGCATTTGGGAGGTGCGATCATTGGCCTGTTGGTGGCAACCGCGCTTTATCCAGGGTTGATCGCAGCCGCTCCCTGGATGTTTTCTGGCGTGTTGATTTTATCAATCATTTTTATGGTCATATTAATTTTTGACCCGCTGCATTTACTGGAACATCAATTTGCTTCTGACGGTCAAAAGCGAGGGAATGTGCGCTATCAGGAATATGATAAAACGCAGGCACGAAATCAGAAGCTAAAGGAAATAGACCGGTTGCTCGACAAGGTTTCCCAGGGTGGCCTGTCAAAGCTTTCAAATTCAGAACGCAAACGACTCGAACAACTTTCCGGGGAAATCCATCCCAAGAAATAAAATTTAACAATTTTCTCAATGAATCAAAAATCAACCGTCACACAAATCCGCGAACGCTTTGACCAGGATGTCGAACGTTTTTCCAATCTGGAAACCGGCCAGTCCGCAACGATTGACGCGCCGTTGGCCTTGGAATTGATCGCCAGCACGGCGGCGAAGCTGCATCCGCAGGCAACGGCGATTCTGGACATCGGTTGCGGTGCGGGAAATTACACCCTCAAACTGTTGTCAAAGCTATCAGTGCCTGCGGTTCAGCCCGCAATTGATACGACGCTGATGGATCTCAGCCGCCCGATGCTGGATCGGGCCGTGGTGCGGGTAAGCCAGGCAACGTCGGGCCTGGTGACTGCGTGGCAGGGCGATATTCGCGAATTAAACCTCGGCACGGGGACATTTGACGTCATCCTGGCGGCCGCTGTCCTGCATCATCTGCGCGATGAATCAGAATGGCAGGCGGTCTTCGCCAAAATTTTTCAAGCGCTTAGGCCCGGTGGTTCATTTTGGATTTCTGACCTGATCGAACATTCGCATCCGCATGTGCAGGCGCTGATGTGGGAACGCTACGGTGATTATCTGAAAACGTTTAAAGACGATGCCTATCGTGAAGCCGTATTTGCCTACATTGCGCAGGAAGATTCACCCCGTCCGCTGTTGTTTCAATTGGATCTGCTTCGTGCCGTCGGCTTTCAGAGCGTGGAAATCTTGCACAAGAACAGTTGCTTTGCCGCCTTTGGCGCCATCAAGGCCGGATAAGCGACGGTGGTTCTGTTGATGTCCTCGTTGTGCTGGGGCGGCCTAATCGCGTATGCTTGGCCGGTAATGCATTCTGTTCATCAAATCGCAGCGGAAGTGATCCGGCAAACTGGCAAAGACAAGCCGGCGGATATGGCTCTGCGCGAGGTGCTTAAACAAGTCAAAGATCTCGCACCATTTGACGCCACTGAAATTGCCCGGATGGTTTTCATTTATTATCGCTGGCACTTCTGGCTGCGGGATGAACGCAACGTGGAAGGAAAAATGCGGCTGGCGATCCGGTTGAACGACCGGTTTCGTAACGATGAGTCTTCGGTGCCGCCCGCCGAGTTGCGAGCAAAAGCGATACCAGTCTGGGTGTTGGAACAATTGGATGCCAGTGATGACTGGCTGCGTTCCCTGCAACGGGAACCGAAACTTTGGTTGCGGGCAAAACGCGGTACGGCGGATGTGCTGGCGGAAAAACTTCGGCTTACGCGGATGTCTGCTGCCCGGGAATGGCCGGACACGTTGCTTTATGACGGCGAGGAAGATTTATTCAAAACGCCGGAATTTCACGCGGGCGAGTTTGAGATCCAGGACATTGCGTCGCAAGCCGTTGGTTTGATTTGCGATCCGCAACCCGGCGAAACTTGGTGGGACACCTGCGCGGGCGAGGGCGGCAAGACGTTGCATTTGTCCGACCTGATGCAGAATAAAGGCTTGTTGTGGGCCAGTGATCGGGCGGAATGGCGCCTGCTAAAACTCAAACGCCGGGCCGGACGGGCCAAGGCCTTCAATTATCGTTCCGTGCCCTGGGATGGTGGCAAAAAATTACCCACTAAAACCAAGTTTGATGGCGTGCTGGTGGACGCGCCGTGCAGCGGCGTTGGCACCTGGCAACGTAATCCGCAAGCGCGCTGGACGACCATGCTGCAGGATGTGGAAGAACTGGCGGCCATCCAGAAGCAGTTGCTCGCAAACGTTACGCCGAACGTGAAGCCCGGTGGTAAATTAGTTTTCGCGGTCTGCACTTTGACCCGGGCTGAGACAACGGAAGTCGTGGCAGATTTCAATGCGAAGTTCGCCGCCGAATTTGAGCCAATGGAATTAGCGAAGATTCCCGGAAGTCAAAATCACACGGCGCCGGTCACAACAACTTTTATCTGGCCTCAGGATTTGGGCGGCAACGGTATGTTTATCGCCAGTTGGCGGCGGAAGAAGTGACGGCAGTGGCTAAATCGTCATCCGGCTCATCGTTATCCTCGTCCTCGCTCACTGGTGAAAATTCGAGGACGAGGACGAAGATGAGCCGAATGTCAAAATTGATTGTTCCCACCTATTAAACAATCATTCCGGCCTGACCACCGAAACCACAAAACGGTCAGCTTTTAGATATTTTTCGGCGACGGCCTTGGCTTGTTCCAGCGTGACGGCTTCGTATTTGGTGTCGTCCAATTCAGTCCGTTGCCAGCCTAAATTGTAAAGTTCATCGAGGGCGGTCGTCGTGGCGAGGCTGCCCAAATCCTGACGCGCGATTTTTTTCTGGCCGATGATCTTGGCCTTGGCGCGTTTCAATTCTTCAGCGGACAAACCGGCGGTGCGCAACAATTCCGCTTCCGCCAGCAATTCTGTTTCCACCTGCGCAATTTTGGCCGGCTCGGTGCCGGTGTAGAACGCAAAGTAACCAGGCACGAGGCCGGCAAAGTTTTGCGCTCCAACATAATAGGCCAGCCCAAGTTGTTCGCGAATGCGCAGAAACAGGCGTGAGCCCAGATCGCTGCAACATTCCTGGATGAGATCCAGTGCATATTTATCTTCGCTGGCAATGGTGGTGCCGGGAAAACCGATGACGAGCACGGCTTGCTTTTTATCGCGGATTTCTTCCGTGCGTTTGGCCGAATGACTGTCAGCGGTTGTCGGCTGGCTGATGGCCAAAGTTGCCGCTGGATTGGATGGCCAATTGCCAAAAGCTTTTTCCACAGCAGCTTTGACCGCTGCCACTTTTACATCGCCGAAAATCGCCAACACACAATTATTGGGGGCGACGAGTTTCTGATGAAAGGCTTTGATTCCAGTCACGGAAGTTTTTTCAACGGATTCTTCGCTGCCCAATGAATCCAGGCCGTACCCAGTTTCGCCAAACAAGGTGCGACGCATGGCGAGGCTGGCGCTCTTGAGCAATTCATCCTTGCGGGCACGGATGCCGGCGATCTGGACTTCCTTCTCGCGCTCCAGTTCATCCGCCGGGAAAACCGGGTTCAATAGGACGTCGGCGAGCAATCCGAGACCGGTCGCGAAATCGCTGCTCAACACTTCGGTATTCACCCCAAAACTATTGTTGCCGCCGTAGCTGTCAATGTGGCCGCCAACGGATTCGATTTCCGTCGCGATCTTTTCGGCATCGCGCGTGGTGGTTCCTTTCAATAACATTTTTGCGAGCAGAACCGTGGTGCCGTTATTCGTTGCATTTTCCGCCAGCACGCCGCCTTGAAAGACGCTGCGAAACTCCACGAAGGGCAGGCGGGGATCTTCTTTGACCAGCAAACGCAGGCCATTGGCCAGTTCGATTTTTTGGATCGGATGATCGGTGTTCGTCTCCGTCTCTGTTTCAGCCTTGGGCGTGCAACCTTCCGGCAGCAGCGCGTAGAGGGTACGGTTTTCCGGGGTCAGATAGTGCCGGGCCACGCGTTGGACATCGGCCTGGGTGATCTGTTTGACGGCCGCGAGGTAACGTTCGGAAAAATTGAGGTCATTCGCCGCCAGCCAGTTGCCACCCAGATTTTGCGCCTGGCCTTCCATGGTTTTGCGCGCTGCCAGGGTTCCGGAAATGAATTGTTTTACGGCCTTTTGTAATTCTTCAGCGGAGACGAAGTGCGTCTTTACCTTGTCTATTTCAGCCAGGATGGCATCGCACGCGGCGGCAAATTTATCGCCGTCCACCACGGCGCTGGAACCGAAAAGTCCGGGCAAACCGGGACTGTAAGTCCAGGCGTCCACATGATGCACGACGCC
>DASYEY010000141.1:0-7127 GCA_036498725.1 Verrucomicrobiia bacterium
GGCCTGGTCAATTGCCAAACCTTGACCCTTTGCGTCAGACGGGTTTCCGGCGGCCCGGCGGGCGGCAAAATATTCCGCCACCTGCCGTTGGGTGGCAAATGGCGGTTTTAATGAATAAAGTCCACCGCCATTGGCATCCAAAAATTCACGCCGGACAAACGCGGCATCATCACCAAAAATATCCTGCACCACGGCATCGTTGATGAAGGGCTGGGTGAAACGGGTGTGATTAAAAAAAATTCCCCGGGACGAAAATTCTTCTTCCGTCAACGGAATCGCCGGAACGAAATAACCGAGGATGCCTTCAACCGCATGGGCCGGGCTGCTCCAGATGCGGAAAAATCCCAGGATGTGATCAATTCGAAACGCATCAAAGTAATGCGCCATCTGGGCGAATCGTTGCTTCCACCAGGCGAAGCCGTCGGCGGCCATGCGCGGCCAATTGTAGGTGGGGAAACCCCAGTTCTGGCCCTTGGCGGCGAATGCATCCGGCGGCGCGCCCGCTTGCAGTTCCATATTAAATAATTCCGGCGACTGCCAGGCATCCGCGCCATGGCGAAAAACACCGATGGCGATATCCCCCTTCACCATGAGGCCAGCGGCATGCGCGTGGGCTGTCGCCGCCAGCAATTGTTGGTGCAGATGAAATTGGAGGAAGCAGTGAAACGCCACCTCGTTGTTATCCTTGGCCAGGTCGGCGCTATTTTTTGCGGAAAAGGTTTGATGTTCCGGCCATTGGCTGAAATCAGGCGTGCCAAATTTATCACGTAAAAAACAAAATACCGCATAGGGCATGAGCCAGTGCCCGTTCCCGGCGAGGAACGTTTTATATTCACGACTGCGAAAAGTCGCAGCCTTTTGCGAGGGAAAAATCTGTTTCAAGAAATCCAGTTTCGCACGCAAAACGGCTTCGTAGTCCACCGCCGCCAACGCATTGAGACGCTGACGTTCCGCCTCCAGTTTTTTTAGCAACGACCGGTTTTTGGCGCTGACGACGGCGGCGAGGTTGAGATAAATCGGATGCAGTGCGAACGCAGAAATGGCGGCATAAGGATAAGAATCATGCCAGGTATGGGTCGCTTGCGTATCGTTGACCGGCAATAGTTGGATCAATTTCAACCCGACCTTTTTGCCCCAATCGGCCAGGAGCTTGAGATCTAAAAATTCACCGACCCCAAAACTATCAGCACTGCGCAGGCTGAAAACCGGAACCGCTACGCCCGTGCCCCGCCAGGTATTGGCCGGTAAAGCGGCGAAACCGTCATTGACGATGGTGTATTTTTGGGCCGCTACGCGATCATTCAGAATCCGGTTTGCTCCGTCCTCGAAACGCACAAAAGACTTTTTTTCCACGTCAAAAACGCCGTATTTATAGGCGAATGGAAACGTTTGCCGCCGCAGGTCCAGCCGAACTTGGAAGTGAGTGTCGCTGGCGCTACGCCTCAATAGAATGGGCGCGTGCGTCTGCCAGTTTCCCCAATCATGACCTTCGCCGATCAAACATAGCGTTTGCCCCCTGGCCAGCAGGGGCGCCTTGATCCGAAACGTATGGGTCGGGTCTTTCGGGGCAACGGTTTCGACTTCGGTGAAATTGTCAACCAGCAGGACGTTTCTGAACGGCTCGGCATAAAAGACGTTTTCCACCGAGCCGGGCGCGTTCCAGGTATCAATGATGAGCAGCTCCTCGCCGGCAAAATCCGCCGGAATCAATTGCCGGTCGCGTCCCCAGTCGGCAACGAACGATCCGTCAGCGTTTCGTAATAAATAAGCATAGTTGTTAAGCGCCGTCTTCACCGCCGCGCCCGTCAGCGGGATGGTTGCCTGCCAGGATTCGCGGTCGAGAAAATGCAGCGGCAACTGGCTGGGCAACGGAGCATCACCCGTCAGCCATAATGATTGGCCGGGCTGCGTGGCGAAGCGAAGACGGAACGTCAGGTTCATCGGCAATGGATACCAGCTTTTGCCGGTGTTCAAAACCGCACAAAAATGCGGAGCCTAAAACACTCGGATTTTTAGCCACAGATGAACGCAGATGAAACACAGATTCGGAAAAGCACTTTTTACCGCGGAGACGCAGAGCCGAAGACTGAAGCGAGGACGAGAGTAAATCGTAAATTTCCGGCCTCTTCGCTTGTGTGCGCGCCGGTGCGACGGCATAATTTTTTCATGTCCCGTTTCGCCGCAATGGTTGCCTTGGTGCTGGGAGCAATGTTTTTTCCTCCATCCGCCCGCGCCACCATTTTATGGACCGACGAAGACGCCCGCATCGTTCGTAACACCGGCGGCGGGGAGGACAATCTCGGTGGCAAGGTGAAACGCGACGACCGGGCCAGCGATGTGCTGTATTTTAAATTCCACGTAAATCCGATCTCGGACGTGGCTTCGGAACCTTACTTTGCCGGCTTCCAGTTGTATGCGGGCGAAGAAGCGCATCTGGGCGTGGGCAACGCAGAGGAGGCCTGGGGCTATTCAGCCTTCAATACCTTTGAAATCGGCCCTTCAAACAAGGTGGCGGGCGAATTTAATCTGCGCTCCGCACATCCCGAACCGGCGCATCTGGGTTTGTACTGGCCCTATGAAGTGGTGCATCACTACGTGGAGCGCACCATCATCTTCAAGGTTCAATATGTTCCCGACGGCGACGATCTGATAACGGTCTGGCTGGACCCGGATCTCGGCCGCGGAGCCACGGAAAAAAACCAGCCGGAAAATATCACCACCAAGTTCCGGGCGAAGGCAACCTTTGATCAGATCCGGCTGCGCCATGAAGGGGGCGGCAACGGCTGGATCTTCAGCGACATGGCGATCGCCACCTCGTTTAATGATTTCATCGTGGTACATTTCTGGCAGACGTGGTGGTTCACCAGCCTGGTTACCGTGGGGTTGCTGGTCAGTGTCGGCCTGACGGTGCGCGGCCTGGAGCAACGGAAGTATCGCCTGCAGCTGGAACGCGCCGAACAGGCCAGCGCGTTGGAACGTGAACGGGCGCGCATCGCGCAGGATTTGCATGATGACCTTGGTTCCTCGCTGACGCGCATTTCCCTGCTCGGCGGCTTGCTGCGGGCAGACAAGGACAATCCGGAACAGATCGAAATCCATGCCGGAAAAATCGCCCAGTCCGCCGATCAAACCGTGCGGGCCCTGGAAGAAATCGTCTGGGCCGTGCGTCCCGGCAGCGACACGCTGCCCAGTCTGGTGGATTATATCGCCCATTTTGCCAATGAACTTTTCTCCGGCAATCCGGCGCGCTGCCGGCTGGATTTGCCGAATGATGTGCCCGGGCGCCCGCTGCCGCCGGATGTGCGCCACAACATTTTCCTCATCGTCAAGGAGGCGCTGACCAACATCCTGAAGCATGCCTCTGCGAGTGAAGTGCAGTTGCAGGTGAAAATTGCGGGACCGGATTTGGAAATTGTCATCACCGACAATGGCAAAGGTTTTGATTTCAACACCGCCACCACCACCGGCGAGCATAACGGACTTGAAAACATGCGCCGGCGCGCGGAATCGGTCGGCGGCACCTTTGCGCTGACCAGCACGCCGAAACAAGGTTCGCGGATGGAATTCCGCGTGCGCTTTCCCGATTGACCAATCCGCGAACCAGTTTATTTTTCCGATGATTCCTGAAGCAAAATCTATGCAAATCAAAGTCGCAATCGTGGATGATGATGAAGGTATCCGCAGTGGATTGTCCGCGCTGATCAAGCGGGCGCCCGGCTTCAAATTGGTCGGTGAATTTGCCAACGGCGAAATCGCCTTGAAAGAACTCCCGGGGCTTGCCCCTGATGTCGTTTTGATGGATATCAATCTGACCGGTATGAAAGGCTACGAGTGTGTGCGACAGATCAAGCTGTCGCACCCCAAGATGCAATTTTTGATGCTGACGGTTTATGAAGACAGCGATTCGCTGTTCAATTCGCTGCGTGCGGGCGCCAGTGGTTACCTGCTCAAACGCACGGCCTCAGCGCGATTATTGGATGCGATCCGCGACGTGTTCAACGGCGGAGCCCCGATGACGCCGCAACTGGCGCGCCGGGTGGTGCAATTTTTTTCCATGCCCGCCACGGAATCGGCGCCCCTCGCCAAATTGACACCGTCAGAACGTGAATTTCTCGATCAACTGGCCAATGGTTATGCTTACAAGGAAATCGCCGGGCGCATGGACATCAGCATTGATACCGTGCGCAGCTATGTGCGGACAGTCTATGAAAAGCTGCATGTGCATTCGCGGACCGAGGCGGTGGTAAAGTACCTGCGCGGTTGAAGTTCTTTCCCGCACAAAGATGCGATGGCCGGTTTGATCGTTGGTGGTAGGATAAGTCAAATCCATTAAGCCACTTAACCACCGAACCCGGGTAATTGCCTGCCATGAAAATAACCAAATTAAGTCTGCCCAACACATTTGCCACCATTGCAATGCTTGCTGCTGCGACATTTTTTTCTACCGCCTCCAGAACCCAAGCGCAAACATACTATAATTCAGGAGATTTTATAAATGGCTGGGCTAACCCGCAAGGCAGTTTGATGAGTGGCGGGCCAGCGGCTTATACCAACGTGATTGTTGGAGGCACGCCCGGGAACTACCAGCAGCTAAAAGTCACCGATGGCACCTGGAATAACGCCTGGCCCGGCAATAATTTGCAGATCAAATTTGATGCCGGAGGTTCCAATACGATTTATTTTTATCCAGGCATTGCCACTGATGGTTGGACGCCGTTGCAGAACCGTGTTGGTTATGCCGATCCCGGAAATATGGCGTGGGAAGTCACCGGTGATTTTACCACACCCAGCTTCGGCAGCGATCCCAACGCTCAAATGACCTCGACTGGCAACGGCCTTTACAAGGTAACTTATACCATTCCCACCGCGGGGGCGCATCAGTTCAAATTTAGGACCCCAAACACTTGGAGCGAGGCAAATTTCGGAGTGGATTTCGGGAATGGCAGTGGCAATGCCTCGGTCACTACCACCACCGCCAATCAGGCGGTATTGTTCCAACTTGATTTGCCGAATGGCCGTTGGGTTGCGGGCAATCCGGCTCCCGGACCGGTTACGAACCAGGTGGTTTTTGCCGTGGATATGAGTGTGGAAGTGTTGGCCGGCCGTTTCAACCCTTCCTTGGACACAGCCTTCGTCAGCGGCGTTTTCAATAATTGGCCGGGCATCGGTGCCGGTGCGTTGGTGCTGACTAATTTTCCGACTCTGAACGGCAATACCAATCTCTATTACGCAACGAATACGATCATAAACCTGCCGGGCAGCAGCTATGAATATAAATTCACGGATAATGATCCGGCATGGTCTGGCAGCGGTGGTTATGAGCCGATCAGCCAGAACCGGACGTTCAGCTTGCTGTCTTCCAATGGTGTGCTGGTTTTGCCCACAGTGTTGTTTGGCAATGCCGAGGCATCGGATTATCTATCGGCGGATACGACCGTCATTTTCACCATCAATATGACCAACGCAACAACCTATCCCGACGGTCACGTGTTTGATCCCAACAATGACAGTATCTTTATCAATGGTAATTTTATCAGCGGTGGCTGGACTTCCTGGAATCCAATCGCTTTAAACCAGATGCTGAACAATCCGGCAGGGTCACAGATTTACCAATTCAGCTACGTCGTTCCCAAAGGCAGCCCGATATTGCTGGATTATAAATTTAGCATGGGCTATTCCGCCGTGACCAATTATGACAATGAAGCGCCAGCTTATCAGGATCATTTCCGTTACATCCGCGCCACTGCAACCGGTACTTATACCATGCCGATGGATACCTTCGGCAACCAATATTCTGAACCTCAATTCGGAGAATTGAAGGCGATTGCTGGAAGCGCAGGGGCCGTATCCGTGGCTTGGCTGGGCCGGCCGGGGGTCCACTTGCAAACGACGGCCAACCTTTCAGGCGGTGGGTGGCAGGATATTCAAGCGACTGATGGCACCAATTGGACGACTGGCTATCTTTCTCCGGATGGATTTATCAGCCAGACCAATTATCAAGCGACTGGTCAGGCGTTCTTTCGCCTGATCAAACCATAAGGAAACAGTTCGTGATTATTCAAGCTCAGTTGAACAACTAGTTGCAGACATGAAACTGATGAATCATTACCGCCCGCGCTTGGAAAAATCTCCCAAGTGTGGGTTTACATTGATTGAATTACTTGTGGTCATCGCGATTATCGCCATTCTCGCAGCGATGTTGTTGCCAGCCTTGGCCAAGGCCAAGCAACGGGCGGTATCCACCTCATGCATGAACAATTATAAACAACTGGGCTTGGCTTGGTTCATGTATGCCAATGATAATATCGATAAATTGGTCAGTAATTCAGATATGAATAACAACCCCTTGGCCAAGCAAAACTGGATTTGCCCTTATGGGGTCGCAATGGATTGGACTGCCAACGCAAATAATACAAATACATTGTATCTGACGATTGATGACCCCGTCAAAGGCACCGCTTTGCTGGGCAATTATGTCGCCAGCAGCATAAAAATTTTTATTTGCCCGGCGGATAATTATCTGAGCGGAGCGCAGCGCCCCAAAGGCTGGGCCAATCGCCTGCGCAGCTGCGCCATGAACGGCGGCGTCGGCGATGGATCAAAATGGTATGGCTTCAAGGCTGACGGCACTCCGAATGGTGGCCACTCACAAATGCCAACGTTTTATACTGCAAAAAAATTGTCCGCTATGCATACACCCGGTCCGTCGGATTGTTTTGTGCTGCTTGATGAACATCCAGACAGTGATGATGATGCGACTTTTTTTATTGATCCCGCAGCGGCTAATGGAACCGGAACGGCTTTCACTGAACTTCCCGGCAGCATGCACGGTCAATCCTCCGGCATGGTTTTCGCCGACGGGCATTCTGAAGTGCATAAGTGGCGTGGAGGAGTGACTACCCAACAAGTCGCTTATAAAGCTCCAGCCTTGAGTGTCGCCGGTGACCCGGCGAGCCAGTCAGATTTGACCTATTTGGCCCAGCATACTCCGCAAAATTAATCACGGTTGAAGTTTTATTGCCTGGCTCGTCCGCACATTCATGCGATGGCAAGAATTGTGGATAAACGGTTATTTCAATGATTGATGTTTCCCTTTGTTTAAGATGAAAAGATTTTTAATGCCCTTG
>DASYEY010000142.1:0-14985 GCA_036498725.1 Verrucomicrobiia bacterium
AACCTTCGACTGGCTATGAAAATATTCAATTACAGCCTCGTTCTGATCGTCTGCCTTGCGTTGTGCGGCCTGGCCAATGGCAAAGTAAATCATCGGGACAATTCGGTTGATTCAACCTCATCAGAAACGATCATCAATGACTCGATCGTTGCGCCGATCAAATTACTTCGCATCAACGCGAATGTGGATGGCAGCGGACGGATGGTTTTTACCAGCGGCGGAGCGCATTACGAACACAGGCAGTGGCAACCACCAACGGATGTCAGCCTCAATGGCCAAGCGTGGGATAAATTGGATCAAACTCCTGCCGGCTGGAAACACTTTTGCAAAGGATTGGACCTGTCGCACGCCTGGATCGTCAAACGCGAAGGACGCGATGTGATCGCACTGGAACCGACGACCAAAGGCTTTGATCTCTATTTGTGTGATACCCCAAATGGCTCCGCGGATTATTCCGTAACCATCGCCATTCCGGAAACTCCGCAAAAGGATTGATTGCTCAATTCCCTGCAGTGTTCGTGCCGAAGGCACAACCGGAAATTAGCCAGACACATAGTGTCTGGTGACTATCATTAAATATTTTTCCGTCCTGAAAGAACGATGGACGTTCAGGCCTTAATTTCGCTAAGGCGAATCCATCGTCCTTTCAGGACGAATCGCTTTTTCGCCATGACCAGACACTACGTGTCTGGCTAATTTCCTATTGTCCCTTTGGGACAAATTTAAAACTTAACTCGCGGCCAATTGCTTCGTTTCCGCCGGCAGCAACGTATTTTCATCCGCCTTGTGGAATTTTACACTGACGATCTTGCTCACGCCATGTTCCTGCATCGTCACGCCGTAAAGGATATCCGCCATGCCGATGGTGCGCTTGTTGTGCGTGATGATGACGAACTGTGAGTGCGCCAGGAACCGTTGCAAAATCTTCACGAAACGGAGGACATTTGATTCGTCGAGCGGCGCGTCCAATTCGTCCAGCACGCAGAACGGGCTGGGCTTCACTTGATAGATCGAGAACAGCAAGGATACGGCCACCATCGTCTGTTCACCGCCGGACAGCAGCGAGATGCTTTGCAACTGTTTGCCGGGCGGACGGGCGACGATTTCAATGCCGCTTTCCAGCACGTCGTTCTCATCCGACAAAATCAAATCCGCTTTGCCGCCGCCGAAAACATCCAGGAACATCGCACGGAAATTGTCGCGAATCTTTTCGAAGGTCTCCACAAACATCGTCCGCGTCTGCGTGTTGATGCGGTTGATGACTTCGAGCAATTGCGTCTTGGCATTGACCAGATCGTCGTATTGTTGCGTGAGGAATTGGTGCCGCTGCTCGGTTTCTTCGTATTCCTCGATCGCCACGAGATTCACCGGTCCCATCTCATCAATCCGCTGCTGAAACGTCTCAACCTGTTGCGTGATGGATGCCCAATCCGTCGCAACGCCACTGTCCGCCATCTGTTCCGGCGTCAACGTCTCAATTTTTGCCGGACCTTCGTCCGCATAGGTGATCGTGATGCATTCGCTGCGGATGTCGTCCAGGTTCAGATGATATTTCTGCTGGATCTTCTCGCGCAGATTCTGCACCGACATGTTTTTCTGCGCCAATTCGATCTCCAGGCTGCCGCGCGAATTTTGGATTTCCGTCAACCGGCTGCGCTGCGTGCGCAAACTTTCTTCGCGCAACAGGATTTCCGCCTCCTGCGAATTTTTTTGGCCAACCAATTCTGCCGTCTGCGCATTGACCTGCGCCCGTTCATGCGCCAGGCGCTCGATCTGTAAACGGGCTGCCTGGATCTCGGTTTCCGCCTGTTCCTTGCGGGAAATGAAGGAGGCACATTCATCGCGCCGTTGCTGGGCCATCTGGGTCAATTCGCGGATACGCTGTTCCAGTGACGAGCTTTGCAAGCGGAATGACGAGGCCAGTTGCTCATCAGAGGCCAGTGCCACCTTGCTTTCGGTCAAAGCCGTGTTCGCTGCGTCGCGTTGCTGGCGTAAATCTTCCAATTCTGCGGTCACCGTCGTGACCTGCTCCTGGCCGGCCAACTCGCGCGCTTCCAGCTCGCTCAAACGAACTGCCAGGGCTTCGCGCTTCTGCAAGCCTTCGGCTTCCTGCTCCGCCAGGCTTTGCACTTCAAACATCACCGTCTCAATTTTCTGGTTCAGCAAACGATTGGAATTTTCCAGCGCCTTGAATTCACCTTCGCGCGTGGCGATGGCCACTTCCTGTTCGCGCAATTCCGTTTGCGCGGTCTGGAGACTGGACTGCAATTCAGTTTGTTCGCCCAGCAACCCGCCGCGCTTGCGGCTGGCTTCCTCCACGAGCTGTTGCAATTCCGCCAGTTCCGCCTGTAATTCGGTGATTTGATTTTTCCGGCCGAGAATCGAACTGGGCGCCTTGCCGCTGCCGCCTTTATTCAAATAGCCACCGGTATAAATCCCATGCCGGCTCAACAATTCGCCACCCATGGTGACAAAATCGCAACCCGCATGACCGTTTTGGATCTGGGCCGTGGCCGTAGGCAGATCGGCCGCAATGAACGTGCGCCCCAGCAACGACCGCAGCAGTGGTTCCACCGACGGCTCGGCCTGGATCACGCTCATCGCGTGGACGATCTGGCCGGGCTGCAACCCACTTTGGGCGGCTTCGCTCTTTTCTCCCGGCGCCATTTCACCGACGAACGAAAGTTGCTTCTCATCCTGATATTGCTGGATCGCCAACGCCGCGATGCTCGCCCGGCCGGATTTATTGGCACTCAATTCCGCCAGAATTTCCTGCGCTGAAGATGGCTGCTCGGTGAGGATCAATTGCAAATGATGACCCAGCACATTTTCCACCGCCGTGACGAATTGATCCGGCACGCGGATGCGATCTGCCAGCGAACCGATGACCGAACGCGACTGGCGCAAGGCCGCGACGGCGCCGGCATCAAAACCTTCGTGCGAACCTTCGAGCTGTTCCAGCACCGTCAAACGCGAACGTTTGTCCGATTGTTGATGCAAAAATTTATCCTGTTCGACCGAGGCTTGCTGCAATTCTGACTGCAATTCCCGCAGGCGATTCTGCCGTTGTTCCACGGAGCCGCGCGTGGTTGCGACGCTCAATTTTTCCAGTTCCACGCTGGCCGTAAATTCCTGCAAACGCGTTCCCAAGCCGACGCGCTCCGTTTCCAGTTGGATTTTTTCCACCGATAATTTTTCGAGCCGGACGATATTCCCCTGCTTCTGCAGGTCAATCGCCGTCAACTCATTACGCAACCGGGACAGGTCCTGGGCGGCGGCGAACGCGGTGGCTTGCGCCTGGCGTAATTGTTCCTGCCCGGCCCGCAGCCCGTTTTCGATCTGCTGCAAACCTTCACGCTTGGCCGATAAACTTTCACGATGCTGTTCCAATGACGCTTCAGCCACGGCCAGCCGTTCCGACACGGACATCAATTCGCTCGACGCCACCTGGCAACGCTCTTCAGCCTGGGCGATTTCACTGAGCGCCCGGGCATTCTGGGATTCGATTTCGTGCAGGCGTTCTTCGTTGAAATGGATGCGGCTTTCGTTGCGATCCATTTCTGATTTCAATTCCAGGCCGCGCTGTTGCTGGATGGCGACCTCGTGTTCCAGCTCTGATAAAAGCTCGCGCAGGGTGGTGATTTCACTTTCAAAACGCAGGACATCGTTCGAGCCGGCTTCGATTTCATTCCGCAAATTCTCCACCCGGCTCTGGCGCTCGGAGATTTCACCCTGCCACACGTCGAATTGATGCCGCGCCAATTGCGTTTCCAGGTGCTGCAATTCCGTGGTGATCTGCTTGTAACGTTTCGCCTTGCCCGCCTGGCGCTGCAGCGAACCGATCTGCCGTTTCACTTCCTTGATCGTATCCGCCACGCGCAGCAAATTTTGCTCGGTGTATTCGAGTTTGCGGAGCGATTCTTTTTTCTGCGATTTGAATTTGGTGATGCCCGCCGCTTCTTCAAAAATCATCCGGCGATCTTCCGGCTTGCTGGAAAGAATCTGGGTAATGTGGCCCTGCGCCAAAATGCTGTAGCTCGTCCGGCCCACGCCCGTACCCATGAACAATTGCTGGATGTCCTTGAGCCGGCACGGCGTGCGGTTGAGAAAATATTCGCTGCCACCGTCGCGATAGATCCGCCGCGTCAACGTGACTTCGTCATAGTTCACTTCGACGCCCGCCGCGAGCAGGCTTTCCCCGCCTACCCCGCCCAAGGTCAGCGATACTTCGCACATGCCCAACGGCTTGCGACCGTCCGTGCCGTTAAAGATCACGTCCGCCATCTCACCGCCGCGCAACGCCTTGGCCGACTGCTCGCCCAGCACCCAACGGATGGCGTCGGAGACATTGGACTTGCCGCAACCGTTCGGCCCGACAATTGCCGTCACGCCCGGTTGAAAGTTCAACGCCGTCTTGTCCGCAAAGGACTTGAAGCCGAAGACAGTCAAGTTTTTGAGATACATAAATTCGTAGAGCTATCCAATCAAACCCCTAGTTGCCTGTAAAGAGGAAAACACAATAGGTTGTACACAACCCCTATTGTAGCGCTACTAATTGTGAATAACTTAGGTTTGACGAGACGTTGGAAGTTTGGCCGTCAAATAGGTTTTAACGATAAAACTGAAGCAAATTTACCCATCGCTTAGCCCGACAACCCTTTGCCAAAAATCAAAGGATTTGCCGGTCAGCTTTGTCATACATCCTAGACGACTAAATCGTCCTCATGCTCATCGCGTCCTCGTCCTCGCGTATAATGGCGAAAATTCGAGGACGAGGACGACAATGAGGATGACGATGACCTGAAATTTTCAGACACCTTGGATTAAATCAAAACTCATTCCGAATTTCGGTGTTTGCACCTCAATCATTACTATGAAACTGACCCTCTTTTTTTCCACAATCTGCCTTTTGATGCTTCCAGTCATGGCAGGCGCCAGCGAACCGGTCACCAATTCAATGGCGAACACAAAATTGACGCCCAATGAAAATCGAATGTGGGAATTGCGAAAAGAAGTGGACAGTGCCGAAACCGCCTACCTTAAATCATCCCACGGCAAGGATGGCGACGAGCTTTGGACTCATTTTTGCGAAACCAATGATGCCAACCTTCCTAAAATTTTCGAACTGGCAAAATTGGAACCGCAATCTGAAACCGCGTTGGATATGTTTGAATGGATCTTAAAGAATCGGCGGATATCCATGCAGACACTCCGCACCAACGCCCTGCAATCCATTGAACTGCTCGGGGCCTATCATGCGGCCAATCCCAACATTACCAATCTTTGCCGAATTTTGGGAAATTTCCAGGATTCAACGTATCAACCCATCCTAAATTTCCTGCAAAAGGTCGCCGACAAAAATCCTAACCGAGAAGCTCGCGGCCAGGCGACGCTCGCCCTGGTCCGCCTCACCAAGCAAAATGCCAGCATCCTCGCGCAATGGGAAAGTGAAACAAACTCAACCAATCCCTGGTATGCGCAACGTATGGCCTTCATTTTAGCTGAAGAGAAAAATGGCGGAGCACAAGCGGCATCGTTGGCCGCAGAAAATTATTGCCGCAGCGTCCTGAGCCAATACGCCGACTGTCCAAGCCTGCAACCGGCCAATGCCGTGCAACCAAAGGCAACCTTGGGCGAACTGGCCGCCATCGAACTCTTTGAACTGGAACATTTAACGGTTGGAAAAGCGGCGCCTGAACTTGAAGGTGAAACCATTGATGGAAAAAAACTCAGATTAAGTGATTATCGCGGCAAGGTCGTGGTCTTAAGTTTTTGGGCTTCCTGGTGCGGCCCCTGCATGCAAATGGTTCCGGCCGAAGTCCGGCTTGCCCAGCAGATGCAAGGCAAGCCCTTTGCCCTGATCGGCATCAATGGCGATTCAAATCGCAGCGACGCCCAAAATGCAGTCAAAAAAGAACAAATGAGCTGGCCTTCGTTCTGGGATGAAAAAGGTGCGGGCGGCATCATTCCAACCGCCTGGAATATTCATGGCTGGCCGACGGTGTTCATCCTGGATTCCGCCGGTGTCATTCAATTCAAATTCGTAGGTTACGGCAACAGCACGGAAAATTTGTTGAACCAGAAGGTCAATTCGCTGCTCGATCAGCTTAAAAACAAAACTCAACCATAAATTTCCATTTGACAGCTTGCTTCGATTAAATCATTGTATCCGCATCCGTTGATTTGACGGACTCATAACGAGTGGTTGAGGGACTGGCCCGATGACACCACGGCAACCGATTGGATTTAGTTTCAGTGACAGGTGCCAATTCCAGCTCAAGCATCATTGGCTTGGGAAAAAATGAGAAGCGCTACAACCATTTTGTCGCCCCTTCTCCTTGTGAGTCGGGGCTTTTTTGTTTTTAGAATTAAAAAAGCCACAGAGTCACAGCGGGCACAGAGGCTGAAGATTTAATCATCTCTGTGCCCGCTGTGACTCTGTGGCAAATGAAAAAATATTTATATGAGTGAAAAAAACGGTTTCATGAAGGCATTGAAATGCCGCGAATGCGGGCGCGAATATCCGCTCGAAGCGACCCACGTTTGCGAATTTGACTTCGGCCCGCTCGAAGTCGCCTATGATTACGACCGCATCAAAAAAACGCTCACCCACGAAGTGATCGCGTCACGCCCGAAATCCATGTGGCGTTATCGCGAACTGTTGCCCATCGCCGGCGAACCGACCATCGGCAAACAAGTCGGGTTCACCCCGCTCGTGAAAGCTGATCGCCTGGCGAAAAAGCTCGGCATCCGCGAATTGTGGATCAAGAACGACGCCGTCAATTATCCGACGTTGTCATTCAAAGATCGCGTTGTCAGTGTCGCCCTAAGCCGCGCGAAGGAGCTTGGTTTCACGACCGTTGCCTGTGCCTCCACCGGCAATCTGGCGAACTCCGTGGCCGCCAACGCCGCCAGCGCCGGGCTCAAGGCTTACGTCTTTATTCCGTCGGATTTGGAACAGGGCAAAATCTTAAACTCGCTCATCTACGGCGCGAATGTCATCGGCATCAAGGGACATTACGACGAAGTGAACCGCCTTTGCGCTGAAATCGCAGGCAAGTTTGGTTGGGCGTTCGTGAACGTCAATATGCGCCCCTACTATGCCGAAGGCTCCAAGAGCATGGCGTATGAGATCGCCGAACAGCTCGGCTGGAAATTGCCGGATCACACCGTCGTCCCGATGGCGTCCGGCTCATTGCTGACCAAAATCCATAAGGGCTACCAGGAATTGACCAAGCTCGGCTTGGTGGCACAGCACGACACGCACATCCATGGCGCGCAAGCGACCGGTTGTTCACCGATTTCCGTGGCACAGAAGGCCGGACTTGATTTCTTCAAGCCGGTGAAACCTGACACGATCGCCAAATCACTCGCCATCGGCACACCGGCGGACGGTTTCTATGCGCTCAAAGTGATGCGTGAAACGAATGCGGCGGCCGACGACGTGAGCGACGACGAAATTCGCGACGCGATCAAGCTGCTGGCCGAAACGGAAGGTATTTTTGCCGAAACCGCCGGCGGCGTGACCGTGGGTGTGGCCAAGAAACTCATTGCTTCCGGCAAGATTCCGAAGGATTCTTCCGCCGTCATCTGCGTCACCGGCAATGGCCTGAAAACGCTCGATGCCGTGAACGGTTACTGCGGCAAACCGCGGGAGATCAAACCGAGCCTGCGCGAATTTGAGGCTCTGCTGGCGCATGAAGAAAAAGTGAATGCGTGATTCAAAGTCTTGAATCAAACCTGGCAGCCAGGGGCGATTCCTAATTTATAAAATTTTAAAATTTAATTTATGTCAAAAAAAGTCCGTATCCCAACGCCGCTCCGCAAGTTGACCAACAACGAAGAACTGGTTGAAGTCAACTCCGCCACGATTGGCGCCGCCATTGATGAATTGCAAGCACGCTTCCCCGGCATCGCCGAACGTCTCGTGGACGAAAAAGGCGAAGTCCGCCGTTTCGTGAACGTCTATGTGAATGAGGAAGACATCCGCTTCCTGCAAAACCGCGAGACCGTGCTCAAAGACGGTGATGAAATCAGCATCATCCCGGCGATCGCTGGCGGCTAGGATCAATTTAAAATGAAAAATGTGAAATTAAAAATTGGCCAAATGCAGCGCCGGCCGTTAGAAATTACTTTTGCATTTTTAATTTTTAATTTTTAATTTGCATCGCATGCCTGCAAAAAACAAAAAATTAGCAGTGACCAAGGCCAGTACGCCGGTGCAACAGCGCTTGTGGCTGATGTATCCGCCGAAGCTCATCAAGAAGCCGTTCATCTATGAGGTCGGACACAAGTTCAAGGTCGTCACGAACATCCGCCAGGCCACGGTGACGGACGAAATCGGCATTGTGTGCCTTGAACTGGATGGCCCGCACAGCGAAGTGGCCAAGGCCATCAAATGGCTGGAGAAAAACAAGGTCAACGTCGAACCGGTGGAAATCGGCGTGATCGCGGGCTGAATCAATTTGTAGGAAAAACAAACGGCGCCGAGCAATTGCTCGGCGCCGTTTTTGGTTTTCAACCTATTCGGCCTTCTTCTTCACTTCAGAAAAAACATTCAACACTCAACATTCAACGTTCAACGTTCAATGCCCAAGAGTGCGTGGCCACACTGCCTTCGAAGTTCGGGGTTGAATGTTCAATGTTGAATGTTAGTTCTGAGGGATAAAGGTTTCTACAAACCTTTTCCAACCTCCAAAGATGACTGGACAGAATCAGCCTTCCCAAATAAAGTCGGGAATCAATTACCAGCAGCACTTGGAAGCACTCCTCAGAAGGTGCCGATATGATACCAGTAAAAATTGAATGCGAATGTGGTCAACACTACGCCTTTGACGTGGATCCGACTGACGGTCGCATGCCGTATCCGATTACCTGCCCGACCTGCAGCACCGATGGCACAGAGAGCGCCAATGAAATCATTGCCCGCCATTCGTCAGAAACTCCCCCAGCACCGGAATCTCCCGCCCCGTTGCGCATCGCCCACCATGCTCCGGTTGCCGATGCTCCCCTTCCCGCCAGCTCGCGCGGCGTGATTCGGGATATCCGGTTGGGCTTGGTGGACCGGGAACAGGCAAAGCACGAGGCCCGGTGCAAGGTGATGTGGGGCGACACACCCGAAGCCGTGATCAACTATTTGATGGTTCAGGGATTTACCCATCCCGAAGCGTCAGAACTCGTCCAGGAATTATTCACGGAACGGCGGGCGGAGGTCCGGTCCAATGGCATCAGGAAGATCGCCATTGGCAGCGGTATGATTTCTGTTCCCATCGCGGCTTTTATTTTCTTCCTCTCGATTAAGTTTATGCCCATCAAAATTATGGGCGCAGCGATAGCAGTCGGGCTGTGGGGCATTTGGCTGCTGCTCAATGGCATCATCATGGTCGTCGCCCCCAAAATGGAATCAGGTGACGTGGCCGATCAATGATTCAATTAAATAAAGACGGCGCGATGAAATCTCATCGCGCCGTTTTTGGTTTTAATCGAAAAAATTATCTATGCGTGCGGCGTTTGACTTTCAATTGCGCCAGTGAATGGGCCAGGGCCGCACCGGCCGCCGCTGCTTCCGTATCGGTGATCTTCTCTGCCAGGCGGGCCTCCGCGCGTTGACGGGCTTCCTCGGCCTTCGTTTCGTCAATGTTTTCCGCAAGGATGGCCATATCGGTGAGAATCGCCACCCGGTCGCCCGTGATCTGCACAAAGCCGTCACCGACAGCCAAGTGAATGGCCTGCGCGCCTTTGCGGGCGATGATCTCCCCGGCAACAAGCTGGGTCATCAGCGGCATGTGCTGCGGATAGACGCCCATCTCGCCTTCAATGCCCGTCAACGTGACCATGTCCACGTCGTCGGAATACGTTTTCGCTTCCGGCGTGACAATCTCTAGTTTAAGTGTGGCCATTTTAGTTGGGGACGGCCGCAGCCGTCCTTACCGCTTACGCTTCCTTGATTTCGTCAATGCCGCCCTTCATGTAGAAGTTCTGTTCGGCCACATCATCATGTTTGCCTTCGAGAATTTCCTTGAACGCGCGCACGGTTTCTTCGCGGGTAACCTGTTTGCCTTCGCGACCCGTGAAGACTTGCGCCACCGTGAACGGCTGGCTCATGAACTTCTGGATCTTGCGGGCGCGGAACACGGTCGTCTTATCTTCGGCGGACAGTTCATCCATGCCGAGAATCGCGATGATGTCCTGCAAATCCTTGTAGCGTTGCAACACCTTCTGCACGCCGCGGGCAACGTCGTAATGTTCCTGGCCGACGATTTCCGGCGCCAGGGCGCGGGAGCTCGAAGACAGTGGATCAACCGCGGGGAAAATCCCCAATTCGGCGATGGAACGTTCCAAAACGATGGTGGCGTCCAAGTGCGCGAACGTCGTGGCCGGCGCGGGGTCGGTCAAATCGTCAGCGGGCACATAAACTGCCTGAAACGAGGTAATCGAACCTTTTTTGGTCGAAGTAATACGTTCCTGCAAGTCACCCATTTCCGCCGCGAGGGTCGGTTGATAACCGACGGCGCTGGGGGTACGGCCAAGGAGCGCGGACACTTCGGAGCCGGCTTGCGAGAAGCGGAACACGTTGTCCACGAACAGGAGCACGTCCTGATTTTTTTCGTCACGGAAATATTCCGTCACGGCGAGCGCGGAGAGCGCCACGCGCAAACGTGCGCCTGGGGGCTCATTCATCTGGCCGTAAACGAGACCGATCTTGGAACCGGTTTCGATGATCGGCAGGCCATTTTCAATGATTGGATGGCCTTTGGCATCTTTCTTCACCTTGATGACGCCGGCTTCAATCATTTCGTTGTAAAGATCGTTGCCTTCGCGCGTACGTTCACCGACGCCGGCGAACATGGAAACACCGCCGTGCAACTTCGCGATGTTGTTGATGAGTTCCATGATGACGACGGTCTTGCCGACGCCGGCACCGCCGAACGCACCGACTTTACCGCCCTTCAAGAAGGGACAGATCAAATCAATGACTTTGATACCCGTGGTCAAAACTTGCGGGCTGGTGGATTGGTCCGCCAACGCGGGCGCCGCCCGATGAATGGGCAGATATTTGTCCGCCTTCACGGGACCCTGTTCGTCCACCGGTTCACCCGTGACGTTGAACACGCGACCCATGACGCCTTCGCCGACGGGCATGGAGATCGGCGCACCGGAATCGGTGGCTTCGTAACCGCGCTTGAGACCTTCCGTGGTGCTCATGGCGACGGCGCGCACCCAGTTGTCGCCGAGGTGCTGCTGCACTTCGAGTGTCAACTTGACCGGCTGGCCCTGAACGGTGAAGTCCACGGTCAGCGCGTTATAAATGGCCGGCAATTCGCCGGGAAATTCCACGTCCACGACTGGACCAATGATTTGAACGATTTTACCTTTGTTCATAAGAAAATAATTTTATTAACCGACCGCCATCTGCGCGCTGGCGATTTCCAGCAATTCCTTCGTGATGTTCGCCTGCCGCAATTTATTGTATTCGAGCGTCAGGTCTTTGATGATCTGCTTGGCGTTGTCCGTCGCGTTTTTCATGGCAACCATGCGCGCGCTTTGTTCGCTGGCTTTCGCTTCCAGCAAAATCTGGTGCATCTGAAAATTCAAACTGTGCGGCAGCAACGCGCCCAGCACCGTTTCTTCGTCAGCTTCAAATTCAAACGTGTCCGTGCGGGTGACCGTCTTCAATTCTTCCGCCTGGCCGCCCACGCCCACCTTGACGCCTTGAATTTTTCCGACCGGCAAAAATGGAATCGTCTTCGGCTGCTGCACCAAAGTGGAAATGAAGTTCGTGTATAAAATATCCACGGCGTCCGCTTCGCCCTTCAAAAATAATTCCTGCGCAAACTGCGAGATCGCCCGGGCTTCCGCAAAAGCCGGCGTATCTTTGTAGCTAAATTCCGCAGCCAACTGGCGTTTGGTGCGGGCAACAAATTGCGCGCCTTTTTTACCGGCGGCAATGTAAACGGTTGTGTTCTTGTCCAGCTTGGCCGCTTCGCGCAGCAGGTTGCTGTTCAAGCCACCGCACAAACCGCGGTCGGTGCTGACGAGGATGACGGCACGTTTTTTGACTTCACGCGCGGTCATCAACGGATGCTCGAACGCCGTGATGCGTTGCACCGCTTCCGTGAGCATGCTGTTCAGCAACTCGGCATACGGACGGCCGACCAGTGCGGCCGATTGCGCTTTGCGCATCTTGGCCGCAGCGACCATCTGCATCGCCTTGGTGATTTGGGCGGTGTTCTTGACCGACTTGATCCGTCGGCGTATGTCGCGCGTACTGGGCATGGCAACTTAGCGGTAGCTTTGCTTGAATTCAATGACCGCCGCTTTCAATTCCGCGGCGAGCGCGTCATTGACAGCCTTTTCCGTGCGGATTTTGGCGAACAATTCCGCTTTGCGGGTGCCGATGAAATCCGTGAGCTTGGCCTGGAAATCCTTGACCTTGTCCACTGCAACATCATCAAAGAAATTATTTTGCACCGCCCACAAAACCGTGACCTGCACTTCGATCGGCAGCGGGTTGAATTGCGGCTGCTTGAAAATTTCCACGACGCGTTTGCCGCGTTCCAAAGTCGCCTGCGTCTTGGCATCCAAATCGGAACCAAATTGCGCGAAGGCCGCCAGTTCACGGAACTGTGCCAGGTCACCTTTGATACGACCGGCCACCTGCTTCATGGCTTTGATCTGCGCGGCGGAACCGACGCGGGAGACCGACAAACCGACGGAAACCGCCGGGCGGATGCCTTGATAGAATAAATCGGTTTCCAGATAGATCTGGCCGTCCGTGATCGAGATCACGTTGGTCGGGATGTAGGCCGAAACGTCGCCGGCCTGCGTTTCAATAATCGGCAGTGCCGTCAAGGAACCGTTGCCGTATTTTTCGGAAACACGCGCGCTGCGTTCCAGCAAGCGGCTGTGGAGATAGAACACGTCACCCGGATACGCTTCCCGGCCAGACGGGCGCTTCAAGACGAGCGAAACCTGACGGTACGCGACCGCGTGCTTGGACAAATCATCATAAATGATCAACGCGTCCATGCCGTTGTCCATGAACCATTCCCCGATCGCCGCGCCGGTGAACGGTGCGAGATATTGGTTGGTTGCGGAATCGGAAGCCGAAGCCACCACGATGATCGAGTAAGGCATCGCGCCCGCTTCTTCCAAAATACCGATGACGCGAGCAATGCTGGATTGCTTCTGGCCAATCGCGACGTAAATGTTGTAAATCGGACGGAAATCTTTATCACCAGCCGCTTCAGCGGCTTTATTGATGCGCGCCTGATTGATCATCGTGTCCACGCCGATCGTGGTTTTGCCGGTACCACGGTCCCCAATGATCAACTCACGTTGACCGCGACCGATCGGGATCATCGCGTCAATCGCCATGATACCGGTCTGCACCGGCTGGCTGACAGATTTACGTTTGACGATGCCGGGCGCAATTTTTTCGACCGGATAAGAAGTTTCCGCCTTGATCGGGCCTTTGCCGTCAAGCGGTTGGCCGAGCGTATTGACCACGCGACCGAGCAAACCTTTACCAACGGGAACCTGCAGCAATTTGCCCGTGGTACGGACTTCGCGGCCTTCTTTGATGTCCGTATAGTCGCCGAGAATGATTGCGCCGACTTCGGTTTCTTCAAGGTTCAGGGCGATGCCAGTGATACCGTCGCCGAAATCAAGCATTTCGTTCAACATCGCGTCGGTCAGACCTTCGATCTTCGCCACGCCGTCGCCGATTTCGCGGACGATGCCAACGTTTTGCTTGGCCGTCGCGAGCTTCGCGCCGCTGATCTGCGCTTCAATTTCCTGTAGCAAGTTACTCATAAAAATTCGTTAAAAACTCTGTTCCAATTTTTCCAGCCGCGTTTTCACGCTGCCATCATAAAGATCGCTGCCGACTTGAATCCGTAAACCGCCAATCAAGGCCGGATTCTGTCCAAACACAATGTCCACACCGGCGCCGTAAATCTGCTGGATGCGGTTCACCACCCCCGCCTGCGATTCGACGGATAATGCCGTCGCGCTTTCCACGCGGGCCGAACGCCGTTGCGTTTCCAATTTCACCAGGCGATGCAGTCGCGACAGAATCTCGACGTAGCCGCGCGGTTTCTTGGTGGATAACAAGGCGATCAAATCACGGACGCGCTTTTCGTCCAGCAAACCATTAACCAGGCAACTGCGAAACAGTTGCCGGGCATCACGCTGAGCTTGTTTGGAGATTTTCATTTTTTACAACGGCAGCCAGTGGCCGCCGGCAACAACTCTCAAAGAGCGTTGTTGCAAATATTACGCCAGTTGTTTTTCGGTTTCAGAGGCCAGCCGTTGCTGATCGTCCGCCGTCAGGATTTTACCCGTGACCGTCGTGGTGGTTTGCACCACCAAACGACCGACTTCACGCTTCAATTCCGACAACATCCGCGCATGATCCTGCACGGCTGCTTCGCGGGCCTTGACAATGATCTGCTCGGCGGCAGAAATCGCCTTTTGCGTTTCCTGCTCGCGCACCCGCCCGGCCGCCTGACGCGCATCTTCGATCAATTTGTTCGCCTGATCACCGGCATCTGCCAGAATTTTCTGGCGGTCCGCTTCCGTTTTGGCGAGTTCAGCTTTGATCTTATCAGCGTTGGCGATGCCTTCGGCGATTTTCACCCGACGCTGTTCCAGCATCGAAAAAATCGGTTTGTAGGCAAACCGCCACAACACGAAGAGCACGATGGAGAAATTGATCGTTTGCGCGATCAACTTCACCCAATGGATGCCAAGGGTTTCCATCATAACCGTTTATTATTTGATAACGATCCAGGCGAGAATGGCCAACCCTTCAGCGAGAGCCATGCCAATCAACATCGTCGTAAAGACTTTGCCGAAGGCGCCGGGATTACGGCCGATGGCCATAACCGCACCAGCGGCGGCGACACCGATACCGATGGCCGCGCCACCGAAAGCGAGACCGATGTGAATATTACCTGTCAATTCTGCGAGCATATGTTTTTC
>DASYEY010000143.1:0-4652 GCA_036498725.1 Verrucomicrobiia bacterium
TGCGCCTTCATTTTCGATAAATCGCTGATGTAGCAGATGTGGTCGCCGGCACGGTTTTGATCCACGTATTCGTAGTTCATTTTCTTGCCGCTCAAGGCCGCCGCGTGTTCAAAGGCTTCGAGGATGGAAACACTGTTGGCCCGGCCGCCGCCGATGTTATAGACCTCGCCGCAGCGCGGATTTTCGTAGAAGGCATGGATGAAGCGGGCGACATCAAGCGAATGAATGTTGTCGCGCACCTGCTTGCCTTTGTAGCCAAAAACCTTGTAGAGCCGGCCTTCGATGTTGCATTTGACGAGGTAACTCAGGAAGCCGTGCAATTCCACGCCGCTGTGATTGGGGCCGGTCAGGCAGCCGCCGCGCAAACAGCAGGTTTTCATGCCGAAGTAACGGCCATATTCCTGCACGATCACGTCGCCCGCCACCTTGGAGGCACCGAATAAACTGTGCTTGCTCTGGTCAATGGAAAACTCCTCAGTGATACCGTTGGCGTAAGCGGCGTCATCGTAATCCCAGCGCGTGGCAAGTTCCTTGAGACGAATGGTGTTGGGACGGTCGCCATACACTTTGTTCGTGCTCATGTGCGCGAACACGCAGGCCGGCGCGTGGAGCCGGGTGGCTTCGAGCAGATTCAAGGTGCCAACGGCGTTGACATCGAAATCATCGAACGGACGCGAGGCGGCGAGGTCGTGACTCGGCTGCGCGGCGGTGTGGACGAGCAGCGCGGGTTTCAAGGTTTCGAGCAGCGCGGAAACGGCTTTCCGATCGCGGATGTCGAGTTCGTGATGATGAAAATTTTTGTGCGTGGCGAGCAGGCGTTTTTGATTCCAACGGGTGTCGCCGCCTGCGCCGAAAAAATCCGCGCGCATGTTGTTGTCCACGCCGTGAATCTCCCAGCCAAGCTGGGCGAAATGCGCGACGACTTCGGAGCCGATGAGACCGGAGGAACCGGTTACGAGGAGTTTGTTCATAAAGCTAAAAACAAAATGCTGAAAATTGAAAAGAAGAATGAAACGCCGGCAATTTTTCCCGTGCAGACTTCGTCCCGGTCAATTCGCAGATGCTGTTTTGCATCCGCGATCTACAGGTCGGTGGATCACATTTTTCATTTTGTTCCGGGAGACGGCCACCTGGCTCGCGCTCCGGCAGCGGCAGGCCCGCCGCTGCTTTTAATTAAAAATTATCGTTCAACGCCCGCCCCGCTTCTGATGCTTCAAGGCCGGCGTTCAAGTTCACGTTTTTTCGTCCGCCTCCACAACCTCGGCCGTGGTGTAATACTCGGCATACTTGTAGGCGTAATACGAACGGGCCTTGGCATCTGAACGGTTCAAAACCAGCCCCAGCACCCGGGCCTGACGCTGGAACAACACTTCCAGCGCCTCGCGCACCATTCGGGCATTGGAAAAACGGCTGCGCACGATAAACAGGCAGCCATCCATCTTGGGGGCGAGCGTGGAGGAGTCATCCGCCGCAAACACCGGGCTGCTGTCCACAATGACGTAATCGTATTGTTCGCGCAATTTGCCGAGCAGTTCGTCAAATGCGGAATTCAGGAACAGGTCGCCGGGATTGCGGGAAATGCTGCCCCGGGGCAGGAACATGAGGCTTTCAATATCCGTGGACTGGATGAACGGAGCGGCATCTTGGGACAACTGCAATAATTCCGTCAGACCAGGTTTGCCCGGCAGTTTCAGGCGTTCGTGGATGTGGCCTTTGCGCAAGTCGGCATCCACGAGCAGCACTTTGGAACCGCCCAGCGCCATGGTCCGGGCCAGGTTGGTGGCCACGGTAGATTTGCCTTCGTTCGGCACCGCACTGGTGATGAGAATAGTCTTGGGCCGATGGCCGTCCACCGCAACATACAGGAGGGCGGAACGCAGGTTGCGATAGGATTCCGCAAACATGTGCCGGTCGTCATTGTGGCTCAATAGCGGCAATGGCGGACCGCCGGAACGTTCGGTCATATCCGGCACCTGACCGACCACGCTGTCGCCAAATCTTTCAGTCACATCAACCACGGAAGCGAACCGGTCGTCACGCAGGGCCAGCAGAAAAATAATCCCCAGCCCGATGGCCAGCCCGATGAAGCCGGCATGGGTGATGGTGCTTCTGCCTTCCTTGTAAGAACGTTTCGCCGGGCCGGCTGATTCCAGAAGCGCCAAGGTGTCCTGATCAATGTTCCGGCTGATGTCCACATTCTGCAACAGCGCGGTGAGCCGGTCATACATGCTCTGATTGCGGGCGATATTTTGACGGAGAGAGTCGGCGGACGCCAGCCGGGTGCTGACATCTTCCACCTTGGTTTCCCATTGCTTGACGAAGGACTGAACGCTGTTGATTTTGATTTGCAATGCCTGACGGGCGGTGGCGATCTGATCATGGCTCTGCTGCTGATAGACATTAATCAGCTTCTGGCTGCGGGCGATGTCCTCGTCCAACTTGACAATTTTAGGATGCTGCGGCCGCAAATACTTGCTCAACCGTGCGCGCTGCTGCTTGAGCAATTCAATCTGCCGGACAGCCTCCAGACGACCGGAGTCCGTGGATACGGAATCGCGCAGCGAATCATACAACGCATCCGTGGTATTGGTCGCTTCCGGGCGCGGAGCCGTCTGATCCTGTGTCAAGGCGGCGGCATCCAGCAGTTTCATCTGGAGCTGATAATCGGATAATTCCGTTTTCAACTTGGACAGATAAGCGCCGGCAACGGTGCTTTCCTGTTGGAGCACGGCGAAATTATTGGTTCGCTCGTAGTCCGCCAAGACGGCTTGATCAGCCTTAAGATCCCGCTCCACCTTGCCGACCTGCTCGGCAATGGAACTCAAAGTGTCACCGGAAACCTCTTTGCGGCTGTTTTTGCGATATTCCAGATACTGATTCATCAGGGCATTGAGATAGTCCGTGGTAAAGACCGGATTCCGACTGCGGGCTTCAATGGTATAAACCGAACTTTTAGGTGAGTCGAAAACCTGAATATCCACTGGCAACGGCTGCCCATCCTCGCCATTAATAATGTTGTTGGTCTGCGTGGACCGCATGCGGGTCAACGTCAATTCGTGCAGCATGTGACTTTTAATCAACTGCTCCTGGGTGCCCAGGTAATTGTCACGATCCTCGGTGTAAGCGGCCCCGCCCGGCAACTGCATTTTTTCCGTTTCCCACAGACTACCTTCAGCGACAAAGGTGGGGGGAGTGAAATAGAAAATGGTGACGCCCGCACCCAAGCTCAAAGTCAACGTGATGACGGGAATCCACCAAAATTTGCGCAAGAAAAACAGCAGCTTTTGCAGTTTGAACTTGGACGGTGGCGCAGCATGATTGCCGCCCATAGGCTCCATCAACTGAAGCCCATGGTCAGACGGGGAAGCTGGTATGAGATCCTTCATGTTGGCTTAAAACCGAATCATCCTTTCGGGAATGAAAATAAGATCGCCGGGCAGCAACGGCAAATCATCTTGCGTCTGGCCATCTTCCAAAATGCGGGACACGTCCACGATGAAAGTCTTCTTGTCGTCGCTCCCCGATCCCGTGGAGCGCGTAACCTTGACCTTTTTCTGGTTGGCAAAGCTGGTAAAACCACCCGCCCGCAAAATCGCCTTGCTCAAGGTCAGCTTTTCATTGCTGGCGATATCCTGCGGCCCCGGCGCAGCGATGGCACCAAAGAGATAAATCCGCCCCCGGCTTAATGGCTTCGAGTTGACAGCCACAACAACGGTGGCCTGATAATAATATTTTTTCTCCAGTTCCTTTTTGATGCCCATGGCCAGCTCTTTGCAGGTTTTGCCCGCCGCCGGATACCGGCCCAAATATGGAACCTGAATCTCTCCCGAATCCGTAACCGGCAGCACCACGGGTTCTTCCTCATCCTCCACCACCTTGTAACTAATCTGATCGCCAATCACCAGATGATATGTGTCATCCAGCACATCCACATTATCCAAGCTGACGGCGGCGGGAGCCGGATTGGTCGAATCCGACGAGGCGGCAGCCACATGGTTGGTAAGCGGAAGGTCATCCGCCATCACCAGGCTCGTGGTGGCAAGCATTCCCAAAAACAACATCGCCACGGCTGCCAACAAGGGGAAGAAAGCCAGCCAGCCGCGCCAGCCAATCGCAGAAGCTTTTGGCTGGAACCGTGGGCGCATAGATTTCAGGCAGAATTTTATCACGGGTGATATGTCAATTGCAGACCGACCAGGTTTTGCGTGTAGGATTGGTCAGACTGGTCGGAAGAACGCACTGTGATCCGGTAATTCAAACCCAGCGAAAACCGGCTCGTCAGCGCGTGATTCAAGGTCAAAGAACCGCCATAATAATCGTAGGTATCATTCTGGCTCAGACTCCCCGACCCGATGGTTTCACTGCCCACACCTTGTTTACCATGCTCATAAAAACCTCCGGTCGTAAAATCCCAATCTTTGATGAATTTCCAAGTAATGCTGGGACGAACATAATCATCTTCGTTCAAATCCGACTCAACCCCGAGCCGCGTCTCGTGGCCGACATCCAGCGAGTAGGACAAAGATTCCAGTATTTGATGGTTCACAAGCAGATCTGCATACCACGAATCCTGACTCGAAGTCTGGATGGACTGGCTGGTCTGCTGAAATTGATAGGTGCTGTAGCCGCCCCGCGCGGTCACTTGGAAAAAT
>DASYEY010000144.1:0-3600 GCA_036498725.1 Verrucomicrobiia bacterium
AGTCCGGCGCGGCGCTTGATATCCGCGATGTCCGCTTTTTCGATGAACGCGGTAAGTTCATGCCAGACCGGGTTGAAACCGAAGCCACCTTTTTCCATTTCTTGAATCGCCTGTTGCTTGGTCCAGCCGCAGACCGTGATGCGATACATTGCGCACATCATGCCGGTACGATCGGAACCACGTTCGCAATGCACGAAGACTGGCAGATTATTGGTATCGGCAAAGATCTTCAGAAACTGGACCACCTCTTCTGTATCACCCCGCCACGGTTCCATTTCAAAGCGGATGCTTTTCAAACCGGTGCCGGCGACCTTGTCTTTATCCGAATGCCACGCGCGCAGATTGACCACCGTTTTGATGCCCATCGCTTGCAGATTTTTCATGCCGGCTGCCGTCGGTTGCGCACCGCGATAAAGATTCATGGAAACCTCGTAGCCGTTGCTGATACCGGCGATTTTGACCGGTTGCGCCCAGATTGCCGGGCGATTGGTGGCATCTGCCGCTGCCACGGTCAGGGTCATGGCGAAGAGAAAGAGCAGCAGCGTTGCCGAATATATTTTGCCGGCGCTGTGCATTTTTAACGTCCTTTGAAATTCTTCATCGTCGCCCGCTTCATCTCGCGGTCGGAATCGCGTTTTTTGATGTCATCGCGCTTGTCGTATTCCACTTTGCCCTGGCCGACACCGAGCGCGACTTTCACCTTGCCGTTTTTCCAATAGAGCGACAGCGGCACGAGCGTATTGCCGGTGACCGAGCTGAGGCTGAGAAGCTTGCGGATTTCTGTCCGGTGCAACAACAGCTTACGCGGCGCCTTGAGCGCGTGATTGTGGACGTTGCCATGGGAATACTCGTCGATGTGCGCATTGTAGAGCCAGACCTCGTCCTTCTCGACGCGCGCAAACGCATCGGCGATCTGGCCCTGGCCGGCGCGCAAGGCCTTGACCTCCGTGCCATGCAGCACGATGCCCGCCTCGAAGGTTTCGAGGATCTGATAATCCCGCCGGGCTTTATGGTTGGTCACGATGTCGGCCATGGCTAAAAGGTAGAATGAAAATGATCGAATGAAGAAACAAAAATGCTTCATTCAAATCAATGAATGAAGCAGAGAAATCGTCAATTGGCAGGATGAATTATTTCTTCATGCTGCCGGCGACATTGGCGCTTAATGCTTTTTGCGCTTTTTCGCGACGGGACGGACGGCCGGAGCCTGTTCCGGCAATTCCCAGCCGATCTTGTCTTCCAAAATCTCGCGCAGGGCGATGTCCGCCATGCCCATGCTGGCCGGCGCATCCACCAGCGGGCGTCCCATGCCGCCGCCGCCGGCGTTCAATTGGCGCACACGACGGGAAACGATATTGATGAGAACATTCGGGTTCCCGACTTTTTCCACGGCTTTTTTGCAAAGTTCAGCGTTCATTTATTTCAGAAAACTAGCGGGTCAAGCTACCAGCCGCATCGGTTCAAAGCAATGATAAAAATTCCCTTCAAACTTGCATTCGTTTCCGGCACTTTCATGGGATTATTTATGTCTGCTAAAACCAAGCCGTTTGACCTGAACCAATTTCTCGCCACGCGCACCGAGGCCACCAACGCCGCGCTTGACCATTTTTTGCCCGGTGAAAAAACCAAGCCAGCCACGATCCACAAGGCCATGCGCTATTCCCTTTTCGCCGGCGGCAAACGGATGCGTCCGGCCGTCCTCCTGGCGGCGGCGGAAGCCTGCGGCGGTTCGGACAAGGATGCCATGCCCCTCGCCTGTGCCGTCGAGTGCATCCACACGTACTCGCTCATCCATGACGATTTGCCGGCGATGGACAACGATGATTTCCGCCGGGGCAAGCCGACGAACCACAAAGTTTTTGGCGAAGGCATTGCCGTGCTGGCTGGTGATGCACTATTGACGCAAGCCTTTGAGATTGCGGCCCAGGCCAAAGGCTGGCCGCGCTACTCACATCGTGATCTGGTTCTGGAGATCGCCAGGGCGTCCGGTTCGTTGCAACTGGTCGCGGGCCAGGTTGCCGACCTGGAAGGCGAAGGCAAAAAACTTTCGGTGAACGAACTGCGTTACATCCATGAACGTAAAACGTCCGCACTCTTGTGTTGTTCCGTGCGGCTCGGCGGCATGAGCGCGAACTGCACACCGGCGCAACTCGCCGCATTGACGGATTTTGGTTATCACGTCGGTCTCGCCTTTCAGGTGATTGACGACATTCTGGATGTGACGCAGACGAGCGAACAGCTCGGTAAAACGGCGGGCAAAGATGTCGCCGTGCAAAAGGCCACATATCCGTCCATCGTCGGCCTGGAAAAATCGCGGAAGATTGCGACGCAACTGACGGACAAAGCTTTCGTATCGTTGAAAATTTTCAAAGGCAAAGCCGTCGCGTTAGAGGCGTTGGCCGGGTTTTTGTTGAAGCGGGATAAATAAAATTATTCAGGGTATATGAGGGCATGATTTGTAAAACTGCATTAAAGCGTGTTTGGATTGCTTGGATTTTCCAAACCGTAATTTGTTTGTTCCTCTGCCCGCCGTTATCGTTTGCCCAAACCCCGGCGATTAATATTTCCAATGGCGCCGCGAATATTACGTGGCCCCTGACGGCTTATTATTATTTATTGCAAACAACCACGAATCTCAGCGCCAGCAATGCTTGGGATAATGTCGCCACCGCTTCCCCATTATCCTCGATCTATTCATCCAGCATTCCACCGCAAACGACGGTGGCGACCACCGCTGCGGTGATAACAAATGTGCTGGGCACAAACTTTGTCATTTCCCAACCGTTCGCCGATAACCAGCGATTCTATCGGCTGAGGGCGCCACAAAAGCCATTGGAAATCCCGATTTTCAGTTTCACCATATTTTATTCTGGATTGTTGGAATTCAGCGATTCGTCAACTCTTACCATCAACGGTGCGGTGCATGCGAATGGGCCGATTTATTTGGGAACAACTCCCGGCTTGACGCAAACTTTTAATAACACCATCACCACGGCCAATGCCATCTCATCGCCGATGAATGGCGGGATAAACTACACTGCCTGGACTAATTCCCCTTCGGTGAAGCTGAATGGGCGACCGCCTTATGTGACCAATACGCCAATTTTTATTTCATTTTTTGGCACCACTAATCCGCATGCCATACTGGAAATTCCGCCGCCAGGCGAAAATCCTGATTTTATCCTTGGTCGGGCTCGATTGTTTAATCAAGCGCAAGTCGTTTTGATCGTCACCAATTCACCTTCGGGCGCCAATCCCACAGTGTATTTGACCTTGCAGCGCAGTTTTCAAGGAGCAGTTCCCGGGAATGATCCGGCCAAAGTAAATTATCAGTTAACGAATGTAACGAGCCTGCTGTTGCTGACTAATTTGAACAATGCCGTGAATATCGCGATGCCATTCCTATCACTGACGAATACCTTTGTTGACCAGCGCGAAAATAAAACCAATTTGGTAACCCAGATTGATGTCGGCGCCTATGGCGACTGGGCACTGACTAATCCAATCGTCGCTGGCAAACTGAATGCGTCTTTTTATCCGACGATTCTTTATGTGGCCGACCGTCGCACTGGCGGGTCAAAAAATCTGGCGGTAGTCCGT
>DASYEY010000145.1:0-5131 GCA_036498725.1 Verrucomicrobiia bacterium
ACG
This sequence comes from Verrucomicrobiia bacterium, assembly GCA_036498725.1. GTDB lineage: Bacteria > Verrucomicrobiota > Verrucomicrobiia > Limisphaerales > UBA11358 > UBA11358. Next base: position 4 of record DASYEY010000145.1, read on the forward strand.
TTGGCGACTATCCCGGCCGGGCGACAGGTGAGTTTTGCCGTAGCCCCCGGATATGTTTACCGGATGTTGCAGACCACCAATATGGCCGGTCCGTGGACAAGTATTGGCACGCTGACTGGACCGGAAACGGGCGTGAGCACCTTCATTGATACCAACGCATCAACGGGACAATCGTTTTATCGGACGGTGACTCCCTGATCAGAGATTCATGAGTCGATATATGAAGATCATTTATTTCCATTTTTCCCTGGCCCTGACGGTGAACGAATAATAATTATGAACCAAGTCTTTAACCTGCAAAACCGTCCCGCTTTTCTTGCGCATTTTCGCAAATTCAGAATTTTTGGAGCTGTCGGCCTTACCGCTTTGTTGCTTGCTGCCAACCCTCTCTCCGCTCAAATCATCACCAATGCCTATGATGTCGCGGCCAATTACAGCAGCTTTAGCGGCGATCAGGGATTTGGATTTGGTTCCTGGGTGGTGAGCACCAGTGGCGGCGGTAGTTATATTTCCGCCGATGCCGGTACCCATCCCAGTTCCTTCGGTTTATGGAACAGCACCGCCAATGCTGCTTCCACGGCCACGCGGGTTTTTAATCTGCCACTGTCTACAGGCGCAGCCTTTTCGGTGCAACTCGAAATGAACAATCTGGACGGCGTGAACAATACCAATGGCTTCAAGCTGCAAAACGCCGGCGGAACCACACTCTTCAGCTTTTATCATCAGGGCGGTGACACCAGCAACGGGCATTATACCGATTCCGGCGGAGCGGGTACGGCCACGGGATTTACTGAAAACCAAGGCAACTTCAGCACCGTGACGTTCACCTTGACCAGCCCCACGACTTACACCGTGACGAATAATACCACGGGCGCGAGTTTCAGCGGCACCTTGTCGGGCTCCGCCATCACCCAGGTTACGTTCTTTCGAGCCAACGGCAGTGCTGGTACTTCTACTGGTGGCAATGATTTTAAATTCGATACGCTCAGTATTACGTCGGCCACTTCGACCTACGCGGCGTCCAGTCTGGCTTACGAGGGATTCAATTATGGTCCGGGGGCTATCACCAATCAAAATGGCGGTTTCGGCTGGGCCGACACCTGGACGAATGTGGCAGGCAATGCCATGTATATCGACTTGGGCAACTTGCTCGGTTACTCGAATGCGCCCGCAGGTTTTGATGCGTATTCACAGGGCAATCTGTTGTGCGGATATGGCGGCAGCCGGGTCGGGCGGATATTGGATTGTTCGACCAACGGCTTTTTCGGACAGAACGGATATATCAATGCCAAGGGCGACATCGGAGCCGCCGGTAAAACTGTCTATATCAGCTTCTTGCAACAACCGGCGCTTACCTCTTCGTTTTACGAATTCGAATTTCATCGCAACGATTACGGCGATCCGGGTCGCATCGGTGGCATTGGCAATGATACCGCCGCCAATGACGCTTATTTTCGCACGCCGAGCGGGCGATTTTCCGACCTTGGTCCCGGCGATACTGCGGTGAATTTCTACGTGGTGCGCATCGACTTTCACGGTGGCAATGACGACGTGCGCGTCTATCGCAATCCTACTTCGCTGACGGAACCCGCCACACCCACGTTGACAATGTTGGGAGCAGGGGACATGTCGTTTGATCGTTTTTGCGTGGCAGCCTGGGGCAACTATGTGGCGGTTGATGAAATTCGGGTCGGAACGGTTTGGACGAATGCGATCGGCTGGGGGTCTTCGACGGTCGGCAGTGTGCAGCCGGTGGCCATCGCCACCTCGAACATGATCGGCGCGAATATCGCGCAATTTGTCCCCGCCGGATTCGACAGTAATCAAACACCTTCGATGTCGTTGCTGGCCGAACCAGTCTCCACTGGCTCATTGAACGCGAACTGGTCGCTCGTCCCTCAATTTACGCTCGTCAACGGCAATGCTTCTGCCTCCCTCGTAGCACCTCCGGGAACTAGCTTCTACGGCGGTGGCGAAGTCTCCGGCCCGCTCTTGCGCAACGGTCAGAGCATCGAAATTTGGGCAACCGACACGGCTGGTTGGTCAACGGACAGTTTACATCGCATGTATCAAGCGCATCCGTGGGTGATGGGTGTTCGCCCGGATGGCACCGCCTTCGGGGTGATTTTTGACAGTTCTTATAAAGCCTCATTGACCACGGGGATCAATCGGATTGATTTCGAAACGCTCGGACCATTATTTCGCGTCTTCGTCATTGATCGCGCTTCGCCACAGGCCGTGCTGCAAGGCCTGGCCGAATTGACCGGCACAATGCCAATGCCGCCGGAGTGGGCGTTGGGTTATCATCAATCCCGCTTCAGCTATTACCCGGCCTCACAAGTTCAATCCATCGCCACCGGGTTCCTGAACAATAAGATTCCGTGTGATGCCATCTGGATGGACATCGGTTACATGAAGAACAATCGCGATTTCACGATTGATCCTAATTTCTCAAGCATGCCCGTACTGACCAGCTGGCTGCACAGCAATGGTTTCCATGCCGTGAATATTCTGGATCCTGCCATCGCCGTGGATTCGACTTACAGCGTTTATCAATCTGGCACCGCGAGTAATATTTGGGTGCAAACTTCCGGCGGCCAACCGTATCAGGCCGTCTCCACACCCGGCAATTCGGTGTGGCCTGATTTCACGATGCCGTCGGGCCGGGACTGGTGGGCGGGGCTTTGCAAAAATTTCCTGACCAATGGCATGGACGGTCTGTGGACCGACATGAACGAACCCTCGGCGAACAACGCCTTGACCGCCTTGAATTCGATGCCCTACGACAACTGGCATCGCGCCGGTGGCGGGCTACCCGCCGGACCGCATCTGCTATATCACAACGCCTATGGCCTGCTTGAAACCAAGGCGACATATCAAGGTGAGCTGGCCGCCAATCCTGCTCGTCGTCCCTTCATCTTAACCCGTGCGAATTTCCTGGGCGGACAACGTTACGCGGCGACGTGGACCGGCGACAATGTTTCTTCCACCAACTGCATGACGAACGCAATTCCCATGTCGTTGACTCTGGGCTTGTCCGGCGTGCCTTTCAGCGGCCCGGACTTGGGCGGATTTATCGCCAACGCCACGCCTGATCTTTGGGGCACTTGGGTTGGCTTCGGCGCTTTCTTTCCGTTTTGCCGCGGGCATTCGACCATCGGCACCACCCAGAAGGAACCGTGGGCTTTTGGCAACACGGTGCAAAACGCGGCGCATATTGCGTTGGACCGCCGCTATCGCCTCATGCCGTATCTGTACACGCTGTTCCAAAATAGTTCGCAGACAGGGCTTCCCATCATGCAGCCGGTCTTTTTTGCGGACCCGACTGACTTGAGCCTCCGCGCGGAACAACAGGCATTTTTGTTGGGCCCTGATCTATTGGTGATTCCTGCATGGGCACAAAATCCCGCGCTTCCCGGTGGCATCTGGCAACCCTTGTCGCTGGTCAGCGGCGATACGGGTACGTATCAAGCGCAATTGAAAATTCGCGGCGGCGCGATTATTCCCGTGGGCGCCATTATCCAAAACACGACGCAGAATTCATTTAGTCCGCTCACACTCGCGGTCTGTCTGGACGCGAACGGATACGCCACCGGCACGTTATATCGTGATGCGGGCGATGGCTGGGGCTTTCAATCCGGCGATTACAGTCTGCAAAAATTCACGGCCCGGCAAACCAATGGCGTCGTGACGGTGCAAGTTGCCAGCACGACAGGTAATCGTTCCACCGCTAACACTCCGGTAGTCGTTCAAGTTGTTACCAGTAACGGAACGTTCACGGGCACCGGTACGATTGAAACCGGCATCACTGTTTCGCTCGATGGCGCCCCGCTTATTCCTGATACCGCCTTTGACGCTTACAATGCGGCGTTCCTGCAGCGGGTCAACGGCCAGACCTATTACAAAGAAAGCGTGACGAACAGTGCTTATGCCGGTTCCTGGGTGCAGGCCTTGGAAATTCAAGTGGCCGAAGATGCCTATGACCGCAATCCAAGTGCGGAACACAAACAGTTGGTCAGCGATCTGACCACTACTTTTCTGGCCAAGGAAAATTATAACTGGGCGCTGGATACCTGGAATGATGACATCGCCTGGATGACGATCGCCTGCGTTCGCGGTTACCAGATCACCGGCAATACCGCTTTGCTGAACCAAGCCACTTACGCTTGGAACATGGCTTTTAACCGGGGCTGGGACACTGCGTTGGGCGGCGGGATTTGGGAAGAGATGAACGCAAAAGATGCCAAATGCGCCCTGAGCAATGATCCCATGATCGTCGTTGGGAGCGCGTTATATCAGATCACCGGCGACACCAACTACCTGGTCAAGTGCGAGAACATCTATGCTTGGGTGCGCACGAATATTTTTAACCCGACCAATGGTCAGGTTTATGAAGGCATCCGCTCCAATGGCGTCGTGCTGGTTTCTGACAATGTGTACAACAGCGGCGCCTTCATCAACGCTGCCAACTGTTTGCATAATATCACGGGGCAGACGAACTATTTTAATGATGCGTTGCTGGCCGCCAGCCACGTACTGAATAACAACAGCATTCTCAAAAATGGCGGACGCGGTGATAATACCTGGGAAGATCAGTTTGTGCGGGGATTAAGCTATTTTGCCCGTGATAATAATCTGTGGGGCTTGTACGCATCCTGGATGGCCGCCAACGCCAACGCGGCGTGGAACGCCCGGCGCACCGACTTGAACCTCACTTGGAATGACTGGACCACGCCCACGCCCACGGACGATTGTTCCTCCATGGAATGCCTGAGCGCGGCGGTCGTTCAGCAGGTAACTCCACCGACCTTATCTACGGCACCCGTCTTTACGTTGCAACCATCCAATCAAATCACGGCGGCCGGCAATGCCGTCAGCCTGGCTGCCTTTGCCACCAATGGTCCAGTTATTACCTATCAATGGTATCATGAAAACAATGCCATCGCGGGCGCGACCAGTTCCAATCTAACCATTATCAGCGCCAGTGCCAGCGATGCCGGCAACTATTGGGTAGTCGCTTCCAATCCGGGCGCGCAAACCTACAGTCAAGTGGCGCAAATCAGCTTGCTTAGTGTGACCAACGGTCTTTTGGCTCAAGATTCTGCTGCCAACTACAGCGGTAGCATTG
>DASYEY010000146.1:0-8507 GCA_036498725.1 Verrucomicrobiia bacterium
TATGGCGACCCAGAGCAAAAAAAGACCAACACCTTTCTGCTTTCTTATTTCCTGGCCAAGGTAGTTTTGTTTTTCTTTGTTTTCGGTGGTTTTTATACTGATCTTGCCAGTTTTGTAGGCTTGGTAGGCTTCAGCATCAGTTTAAATGGAGGTATTGCCAAACCTGTGCTGGCGCCCGCTCGTCCTCAAGTGGTTTTTAACCGCTTTCGACAGTTGCCCGGCGCGCGACCGGTGGCCGGCACTTGAACGAGGCTAATGGAGGCATCGCGACGTGACCCGGAACAAAAGGATCGCGCGCCCAACAAGTTCCTCCGGTCAAAATGATTCCATCACCGACCAAACCGCGGATTCTCGTTATTGAACTTTGGCAACTGGGCGATTTGGTTATTGGCACTCCATTCTTTCGGGCAGCCGCTAAAAAGTATGACGTTACCCTCCTCGCCAAGCCCCTGGCGAAAGAATTACAGCCGTTGCTTTGGCCGGAGGTGAAGATAATGCCGTTCACGGCGCCCTGGGCTACTTTCAAGGGAAAATACCGGTTTCACCGCTGGCCCTGGCGGGAAATGTTTCGGCTTGTGCGCGCATTACGCGAGTCTGCTTTTGATGTGGGGCTGTCCGCCCGATGGGACCCGCGGGACCACTTTTTACTGGCGTTGGCGGGAACGAAAAAACGGTTGGGTTTTCCCCGCATCGGCAGCCGGCTTTTCTTGACCGACTCTCTTGCTTTGCCTGGCGCGGAAGCGCATCGCTACGACAATTGGCGCATCCTCGGGGAAAGGTTGGGATTGGAAATGCCGACCCGCCAGAACATGCCTCTCCAGCGTGCGTCGTCCAACTCTCGCGAAATCCTCATTCACACGGGTGCTGCCCAGCGTGTCCGCGTCTGGCCGCTCGAGAATTATCAGAAATTGGTCGGTCGCCTTCGACAAAATCAGTATCCAGTGAAAATCATTTGCGACCCGGGCCAGCGCGAATGGTGGTTGCAGAACGGAGAAGCGGACGTGGCCACTCCGGGTACGATCACCGAACTCTTTACGTTGGTGAATCAGGCCGGCGCTTTTATCGGCAATGATTCCGGGCCGGGGCATCTGGCGGCAATGGCGGGTGTGCCGACCTTCACGGTGTTTGGTCCACAGGTGCCGGAATGGTTCGTGCCGTTGCATCCGGAAGCCCAATGGATTGAGGGCAAGCCGTGCCCCTATAAACCCTGCTTTGATTCCTGCCGGTTTCCCGAGCCGTTCTGTCTTACCCGATTGACGGAACCGGAAGTCTGGACGCGGATTGAAGCATTTGTGCACAAGACAATTCGCAGTGCTTGATTCCATGAAGTGACCTGGTCAAGGAGTGCTCGGCACCGGTTTGAGAATCAATCGGCCTTTCCAAAAAGTGGTGGGATGTTCGGCGTGAAAAACCACCCGTTGCGATGGAGAGGCCAGGGTAAATATGGAGTAGTCGAACGGTTGCCGGCGGCCGGCCTGGCGCAGGATAAATCGCGCGCGCGTCTGCGCCACCAAAAAAACGTGAAACAGTTTGATCCAGGCGGGTGTCCGATTCCATTTTTCCTTTTTCTCGCGCTGGGCGTTGGGCTTCAAATTCATATTGTCACCGGTGTCGGTAAAGACGGAGGTGAGCTCCGGCAGGACGGCCATCTTTAGACCGCGCAGCACGAATTCCCGGATCCACCAAAAATCTCCGAGGTCACGCCATTGGGTGTCGAAGAGTATTCCGCGTTCCTGCACGACGGAGCGGCGGAGGAATATCGCCGCGGTCAACACCGGCAGACGCCCCCACATGGCCGCTTTCGTGGGCACCAGGGATGGGCGATGACAAATGTATTTGCCGTCTGAATCGATGACGATGCTGTCGGCGAAGACCACTTCCACGTCGGGATTGGCGGCAAAAAAATCATGGACCTTTTTTAGCGCGCCGGGGAGATATTGTTCATCGCAATTCAGGTAGGCCAGGATTTCGCCTTGCGCGCGGCGCCAGCCGCGGTTCACGGCATCATACATGCCGGTATCTTTTTCGATGAACGCCTTGACGCGCGGATCCTGGGGCAGCCAATTTTTTGTGTCATCCTCGGAACAGGAATCCTGGTCGATGTGCTCGAGGGTGACTCCCGATTGGTCCGCAATGGAGGCAACGCACAATTTGAGCCATGCGGATTGGCGGAAGCTGGGGGTGATAATGCTGAAGTTCATCGCGTTGGAGCGCAGGTTTCGAGCTGATGGGCAGATCCCGCGGCGCGCCAGTGCAATATGAATTGGTGCGGCGACGGGACGTGCGCGAATACGAGCAATTTCATTCGGTTTCGCCAGAATAAACAAAAGGGGCCGAGGTTGGCAAACGGAAGCGGCGGGAAGGCGTGGGACCCGGTTTTTACACCAATTGCGCGAATTAACACGAATTTGAGGGGCTTCATTATTTGTGAAAATTCGCGACATTCGCGTAAAAGGCCTTTCTTCTGATATATCCCCCCCCGAATAGGCTGGAATAGATTGGCACTTGCGGAGGGAGTTGATAGTTCAGAGTTGGTAGTTGATAGGGGAGAGGTGCCGAACGCGGTTTGGAAGGCCTTTCGCTTGATTTGGTTTGAATTGGTTTGAATTGGTTTTATTTCGGGAGTTTTTCGCCTGCGAGTTGCGGCGCGCCTTGGGTTGCTTCTGGTGGCGAGACGCCATCAGAACTCGCAGCCGGGACGGCTGCGCTACAAGGGCACCGCTGCCATACCGCATGATCGGGCGCGATTTTGATGTTTGTGGGGTGCGGCGAGCGACGCGGGACGGATTGGGTGAGACACGATGCGCCTCCCCGTCTGATGTGGTTTTTCCCTCGAACCCTGAGTTGCTTCGCCCTCGTTTCCATTTGCCCCTTCTCCCTGTATCGTAGTTCTGTTTATAACACGGGTGTCAAATCCGGAGAAAGCAGCGGGGCTAAACGGCAGTGTCCTAGTTGACGAACGGAGCGCGGCTCTGTGAGCCGCAGCATCCTGCCAGACTAAACGTTGCTGCTTATTGCAAAGCGTGTTTTGATCGCGAGCCTCTGCGGGTCGCAGACCCGCGCTCCGCCAAATTAGGAATGCCGTTATCAGAGAGAGGCTTCCAGTGATTTATTAAAGTTATTTGCGACTCAGGAGACTAGACAACCTTATCTTGTGAAAATTTCCGGATTTGACGTGATGTGTCTGACTGCCAAGCTCGGAGCCGAATCATTAGGCGTTGCCCGGTCTAGGGGCTGTGCCGGGGAGCGCGACGGCGACGAAGTTTTTCCACCTGCACGCAGTTGCATCCGAAAGCGGTGCTGCGCTCCAATTGCCGCCGCTGGTGTTGGTGTAGGCGACACTGCACATTTGAAGCTGCTATTCTCGAGCAATTTAACTCACGGCAGCTTGAAGATGAAAAACTGGCGCGGGCTGGCTAGATTGAGATGATTGGTGTAGTGGAACTGGCCGCTGCCATCAAACGTGTTGGTTGAAAGCGCCGACCAGTTTGCCAATGGCAGCGTCAGGTTGGTGCTGGCCAGGATGACACAATTGCTGCCGGGCGACCCGTTGAGGCCATTGAAGATCAAGTTGGTTCCAGACAAATTGAGAGTTCCAAACCGTGGTTTCCCACCGCCGGCCACCAGGGTAAAATTCGTGCTGCCATAGCTGGTCTGCCAGCTTATCGCACCCGGCAAACCAAGGCTGGCAAAGTTACCCGTAAAAGCGCCATAGGATAAAACATTAAAGGCTGCACCGGTGACTGGCACATAACCATTATTCAAGGTGACGTTGAAAGCCCCGGCCAAGGGCTGGGTTCCGGTGAGGTCAGGACTGCTGGCGGTGACAATGAAACTCCCATAATTTGCGGCGCTGTTCAGTCCGACATTCAGACTGCCGCCGGCTTGCATCACCAGGGGTCTCATTGAAATAATGCCGGATTGGACCGTGATCGCACCAGAGTTCGTCAGGAAAGGTGACAATACCACGCAGATATTGGTTCCAGCGCTCTTGATGATTGTGCCTTGATTCACGATGTATTCGTGCCCTCCGAAGAAGTCTCCGTCGGTGTTAAGAGAGGTTCTGTCGCTGGCCAAATTGATCAACCCTGACACCTGGTTGATTATCCCACCATTATAGCTTACCCCGTCGTTAATGCAGAAAAGCCCCGCGCCAAATCCGGCGGCTATCGGGCTGTTAATATTAATGGTTCCCGCGTTGGTCAAGGGCGCTTCCACGGTAAGACTGGCCTGCGTTATATCCACTGTGCCGCCGGCGGCCACCGTGAGAGAACTGCTTGGATAAATCGTCCCACCTCCATTGGTAACCGTGATCAATCCGCCGTTCGCCACCATCACCGCCCCATACATGAGCGCACGCTCCATTTTTAGCTCACCGGCATTTGCCACCGCCATCGCGCCGTTCATCGTTGCGTTGCTCACAGTCAACACGCCGCCTCCAGCCACACCATAATTTCCATAAACGCCATTTCCATAGAAGCCATCCCAGCCAAAGCGCAGGAAATTCAAACTCGCTGAGTTGCCGCTATTCAACACTGTGAACGAGCCTTTGATTGGCAGGGTGGTTGTCAACTGGTTCGTCAACGCAATGCCCGCCAGCGTCAGATTCGTAATCGCGCCCCCTTGAAACCCCGGCCCCAATTCCAGCAGGCCGGCTTGCAACGACAGGTTTGGAATCGTATTGGCCGGCAAGTATAAATATCCGGAAAAGAACTGATACTGGCCGCTGCCACCCAGCACCAATGGCGTACCCGGCACCAGTGGTGTGGCCGCCGTGCCACCGCCCAACTGAGTCGTCGCGCCTGCCGCCGTATAAAAAGTGCCCGCGAGGTTGGTTCGGAAACCGGACAGCGCCAGGGCTCCCGACAAATTGCTGATTGTTCCTTGCTGGTTGTCAAAGTTAAAAGCCAGGTTGATGGAAATTTGTTGAACGCCAACTTGCGCCGAAGCGGGACAACTGATGATGTTGGTGGTGCCCGTGCCGGGAAGCTGAACGATCATCCCCTGATTGATGAAATAACTATTGGAATTACCCACGTTGCCGTTGCCCGTCATATTGTAGATGCCGACATTATTCCCCAGATTCATTAATCCGCCCGATTGATTAACCATGCCCGCGAACAAATTGTGGGACGGGTCATAAAAAACATTAACCACGGCATTGCTGATAGTCACCGTGCCGGCGTTGGTGATCGGAGCCTTCACTCCGAAATTCCCGGCGAGCGTCATCACCCCGCCGTGCGCCACCGTGAGCGAACCGCCGAAGCTTGGAAAGCCCAGGGTATTGGCACTGCCCCCATTGGCGATGAACTGAGCGCCACCGGCCACGGTCACCGATCCAAAGGTGGCCGCGTTGCTCCCGGTGAATACGCCGCCGCTCGCAACCGTGAAATTCCCAAGCACAGGGCTGTTCGTTGCCGCGAATATACCGGTGACCGGCAGCGAGTTGCTCAAGACGATCCCATCCAGCGCCAGATTGGTAATCGCGCCCCCCTCGAAAGCCGGCCCCAATTCCAGCCTGGTTCCGAGCAGCGCCAGATTGGGAATTGAGTTCGACGGATAATACAAAATTCCGGAAAGAAACTGGAATTGCCCGTTGCCGCCTAGCATCAAAGGTGTGCCCGCACTGACGATATTCGTGCCATCATTGACGGCGTTAAATTGAATCGTCGCGTCCGCCGCCGCGTAGTAAGTGCCGGCGAAATTGGTTTGAAAGGTTCCCAGAGCCAGCGTCCCCGCCAGATTGGTGATCGTTCCCGGGGCGTTGTCGAATACCTGACAATCAATGATGTTTGTGCCACCGGTCTTGGTGATCATTCCGCGGTTGATAAAATAATCGAAAGGGACAGATTGAAAAAAGGAATGTTCGCCACTGATGTTTCCCGCGCCCTGCCAATTGATCAAACCACCCAGCTGATTAACCAGCCCGCCGCCGCCATATTGCTGGCCTTGGGCATGATAGTTTACTATGTAAATCCCGGAGTTGGTCAGCGGAGCGTAAAGGGAGAGGCCGCCATTCAAAACTCCATGCGCAGTTACCGTGCCTGGCCCGTTCAAGACGAGATTCTGGCCATTCATTGAGAACGCCTGAGTGGTGACACCGCTGCTTGCTCCGAGAATGAAGCCAGCGACCGTCGCACTCGTGTTCAAGCTCACGGTGTAACTCCCGGTATTCGTGATGATGGCAATGTCAATGGTGCCGGGCACCTGATTGGGACTCCAGTTGGCCGCCGTGCTCCAATTGCCGCTGACGGCGTTGGTCCAGTTGATGGTGGCGGCCCGTGCGTTGGCGCTCGCCAGGGCAAAACCGGCCAAGGTGATGGCCAAATACAAAATACGAGGCTTCATCTTTTGGAATTTCAGTTGGGGGTTGAGATCAAGAGAATCCTGGGTGAGTTCAGTTCACGGACGCAGTCCAACAAACATCCATAATCCTCCGAGGAAATCAGATTCATAAATGCGGCTCAACATCCGTACGGCTGACGCAGGTGAGTTTGGTCTTCGAGCCTTTGATTGCAATCAAAATACGCCTTTAGGCATATTGTTGCAATCTTCCCGAAAGCCGTTCATTACCGAAATGTTGACGAGGGGAGGCGAATTGCCCAACGGCTGATGGTGGGCACATGGACGCGCGTGACAAAACGTCTATACCATTCAAGCAGGCGAATCTGTGTCAATACCTGGGACCGACCCGTTTTCGTTTTTCGCCACAACCAACATCCTGCGCCCTGACGGTAATGCACCAATAAAATATGCGGTTATGCGGCGCTGACCCGTTTACAAATGCGAGGGTTCACGGCCATTTCAAATCCTCACGGTTTGGCAATTTTGGGAATTCAGCGTGAGGCTCGTTCTGATACCAATAGGCCACCGTGGAAATCCGATCGTCGTAGGGCAAATAAATGCCGCCTTTTTTCCACCCGAGTGATTGAATCGTCACTTTTAGATCCTTCTGGAACCGCACGGGGTCGGCAAGATGCCAACGGTATAGTCCGAATCTCTGGCCGGGAACGTAAATTTTGTCGGGTGGAATCACCTGCACCAGTCCGGCGTAGGGAGTCGAAAACGTCTGATAGAGATGCGTTTCGTGATTTTCGAAGTTATAGGATCCGCAGAAATAATCCTCCGTGCCGGTGCCGCAAATAGTTGGGAATTCCTTGTCTCCGTCCATATAAAACTTGATTTCGCCTTCTCCCCACCATCCCGGACCATGCACTTCGCGGGCCATGTAGGTTCCAACATATTGACCTCGTCCGGAAACATGGTCTAAAATCGTATAAAGCCCTTTGCTTTTCAGGGATTTTTCCTGACGGAACTGCGCGTGAAAGTAACCTGCACTTTTGGCAACCTTTGAAAGTTCATAGTTAATTTGGTAATAAAGAGTCATTTCCTTATCGTCGAGATTTTCCAGTGTAATTCGCGCTTTCTTGCGGAACGGCATTGGCCAGTAACAATTGAAGGCACTTCCGGGATTTACACAGACAGCGAGAGAATTGATTTGGCAGTATTGGCCTAAACCGCAGGCGAAAAAGTCACCGACAGGGCATTCGATGGAGGGATTTTTCTCATCGTCCCAATAAAAACGGAGAATCGAAAACCTCCAGTTCCCGGTTGGGGTCATCCAGATTTGCTGGATGCATCCGGGACCTTTGATTTCCCCGAGGGTAAACGTCGAATGCGCCTTGATGCGCACCGAAGGTGAAACTTTCCAGCCTCGCCCGAGTTCACTGGCGGCGTGCTTGCCAGTCCCTTCTTCGGCTGCTCCGGCCTTTCCTTTTTCTCCCGTAAAATTCTCCGGACTGAGGGACCGTGATTCCGCCTGGGACAAATCGGGAAGGTGGCTCAGAAACTCGTCTCCAGCAAAACTCTCGCCGCGACAAAATAGCAGGAGCGCAACAAACAGATTGATTTTTGACCCGCCAAATAAATTCCTTCGTGTTTTGGTTTGCATAGAAATCCGCTGGTTGTGTTTCTGGTGTGCTAACAAAAATAAACGGGTCAGTCCCGCATAATCGCATATTTAAACCTTCGCATTTCGCAGCAGGTTCGCCACTGAACCGGCGGGGCCCATGCTTAAACGGCTGAAGAGGACTGGCGAAGGCTCCGAAAGGGTGACCGGCGGAAGGTGAAGATTGCCCGCCGCTTGCGACAAGAGACGACGATGACCTTGAAAGGGATTGCCCAACGGCTGATGATGGGCACATGGACGCATGTGACAAACCGCCTTTACCATTTAAGAAAGTGAATTTGTGTCAATACTCGGGCGACCCGTTTTTGCCCAATCAACATCCTGCGGCCTGACGGCAATGCGCCAATAAAAAATGCGGTTATGTGGGAATGACCCGTTTAGGTTTAGAAGGCAAGTGACTGAAGGCATCGAAAGTCACCGAAGTCCGGTCAGGATCGCCGTAAAAAATGCAAAAAGTCGGCTCAGGCTCCTTTAGAATCGTACCTCGCTTGTTTTAGGACTAGGACTCGCTTACACAGAACCAATCTCGTTCCGGCCA
>DASYEY010000147.1:0-4082 GCA_036498725.1 Verrucomicrobiia bacterium
GTAGTTTTGGCAGCGCATGGAAAGTTCGGTAAGTTGATCTATAATGATGTTGATGGCGACTTGGTCAATTTGTTCCGGGTAATTTCAGATCACAATTCCCGCCAGTCACTTTTAAAAATCCTCCGGTGGCTTCCTCCATCACGTCGGGTTTTCAATGATGATCATGACAAATATGTTGCTGCCGGATTCAGCTTCTCAGCTTGTCCGGACCCAATTGAACGCGCTCGTCGTACTTTTTATCGTCATTGTTTTGCGTTCGGTGGCAAAGTGCGTTGTGGTGGTTTCGCGGTTTCCACGAATGATGACGATCGGATCAAGGAAGTAGCGCGTTACCGCAATAATTTGCGGAAAATGGTTCGGGTCGGAAACCTGTTCCGTGATGTCCTGATTGAAAATCTGCACTATCAGGAATTGCTGCAGGCATACGGCCAAAAGGAGCACATCTGTTTTTATGTGGATCCGCCATATCACGGCACAGAGGATTGCTATTCGCGTACGTTTGGCTCAGGTGACCATACATTTCTAGCCCATCAGTTGGAAGCGATGCCGGCGCCGGTAGTTTGCAGTTATTACGACACGCCATTGATTCGTTCGCTTTATCCCGAGTCTCGTTGGAATTGGCAGAGCATTGCCGCAACGAAAAATTGCTGCCTAACCCGTGGCAATAAGGTCGTGACCAATGAATTCGTCATAACGAAAAAATCATGAACACTACTCTTCCAACAGAATTACGTGACTTCATTAATAATCTGCCCAAAGAGCCGACTGATATTTGCCGGCAGTGCTTTGAGTGGTTTGAGAAAAACGTCGCCATATTCCCAACATTGATCGTTGAATTTGTCAAAGACGGTCTTTCCACTGAAGAGATTTATAGTCGCATGTTTGATCAACTTCCGCCGACAGATTCACATTCCGATATTGAAAAGCACAAGACGATCATATCAGCCATTGAGTTTGGCCGTCGCACGTTTAAAGCATCCAAAATTGAAGAAGGATGGCGAACTCCACCACCAGGAACACAGATTGTAAAAAACGGCATCGTGCAAAGAGGAGATTGGTTTTTCATCCGTCAATTTGCCGCTTGGTCATTGGTCCCCAAAAGTGCCGTGGGTGAGATTATAGAAAATTCCGGGAATCTAGTGGCGCGCAGTCTTGCGAAAATAAAATCCAATCAGGATGAAATCGCCAAAAAATGACATGAAACCAAGCCCAGAGAACAATGATTTCGGCCGCGGAGCCTTCCTGCGTAAAATGCTTTTGCATTCGGGCACGTTTAACCTGTCCGACTGGGAACAGCGTTTTCTGCACAGTTTTTCTTCCGTAGGACGTTCATCGCTTTGGTTTACACCTAAGCGCCGCCTGGCTGTAGATCAACTCTGGATCAAATTTGGCAATGAACCGGAAATTGGCATGCCATTTTTGGCAGGCGCTCCAGTGCAGGCTATCGAAGCAGATCCGTCTGGTTGCCAATTCAAATTATATGAGGACGGCAAACAACGGCCTTGTAATGAACCTGCTGTGATGATGCGTCAATCCGGGTTCCGATACTGTCAAAGCCATACCGATGAAGTGCTGCGCACCTTAAAACGCCGTGGCCAAACTATGCACCTGCTCCCTTTCAAATCATGAACTGTTTCAAATGCGGCAAAGAATTGAGCGAAGGCGACATCTCCGGAGAATGTTTTCCGGCGTGTCAGTCTGCAAATAAGCCAGAACCCAAATGGCAATCGTTTTCCGTAGTTTTAGAATTACGGGTTCAACTGGCTATCGCCAAGGACCCGGAAAAGCGAAAACATTTTGAGGCAGCCGTCATGCAGTTCATGGGCGAAGTCGCTGCTATGGTGGATAAATCTGATGTCAAAAAATTTCTGGTTGATCCATGACCGACGCGCAACGCACAGATTTTTATATCCCGAAATGGCTTGAGATTCAGGCCAAGACGGATTGGCGCATCGTTGGCGGACGTTTGGTGGCGGATCTAGACGCTCAACTGTCGGCCGCCCGAAATTTTCCCGATCACGCGCAAGAACTATTATGCGCGATTATCAAACATGCCAGGCAAATTGCCCAAACTGAGTGCCGGGCAGTCATTGCCGACGACCTGCGACGCGGCTGTAATTTTGTTGCTGCTAAAGGCCGGACCGATAGCAGTCGTAAATTTGGCCGGACAGATTTTAACCACTTTGACCGGGTGCATGCTGTGCTCGTGGATCCGTGGGATCTGACAGCGACGATGGCTTGGATGGATCCGGCTGAAGACGACCGCAAACGCACGTTGATCTATCTGCGCAAAATAGCCAATGAAGGCCGTCTCCGGGCGATTACCTTGAATGCCTGGTCAACTAGTGACGTGGATTCATTGGATCAGGCCCGGCTAGATGCGTTGATTGCTGAGATTAAAAAGAATGCGTGGAGTAAATATCCGCGAGCGGACAAAAGAGAAAGGCATGTTTTTTGAAAATGACCGCCCGCATTAATCAACCAGACCTGTTCGCCCCGCGAACGGCGGTTGATGCGGGCGCATCATGGTTGGAAAAATTGCTATTCGAGGCGAAATGCTGGATGAGCGCCCGCGACATAATGATGACCACGCAGGGGCGTATCATAGATCGTGAAATTCGACAGGTGGCCAGTGAATGTAATCGCATCATCAGCGGTCAAAAGGGCTACAAACATATCGCCCATGCGACGGCTGGAGAGGTGGATCATTCAGCAAACTGGCTGATCAGCCAGGGCAAAAAGATGATCCGGCGGGGAATCGCCCAGCGAAGTGAAGCGCACAAGATATTGGGATGATATGAAAATTTTTACGGAAACAGAGCGACGGACGATCGAGAAAATGATCACGCAGGCCAGTCGTGGTAGTAAATTTGAAGGTGCCAAGCCGGAATTTTTTATTCCGGCCGATGCGGGTAATGTCGAAGTGATTCGGCATACGCCTGGTAAGCAATATGTCGATTGCAGCCTGATTATCAACGGACTATTCCGCCTGGGCGGTCATGGTCTGAACTGAATTTATGAAAGACAATTGGAAGCAAATCCAACCGAAATTACGCGGCCGAGTCATTTTCAGTGCGAATGTTGTGTCCACTCCGGTGGTTGGGAAATTTGCTCAATTGGTTAAAAAATCTAAAAAACCATGGAATTCATCGCGCCAACACCGTTCGTAGAGGCAATCAAAAAGCTGGGAGACCAGCAGATTGTTGCCAGCTCATTATCTTCCAGCGAGTGGCAGGATCTGCCGCAGGAATTGCGCGACAACGCCTATTTCAGCTCACGGGTAGAATCTGCTCAATTCCTGCAGCGTTCCCAAGATGTGTTGGGTGATTTTTTAGCTGGCAACCGTAAAACTTCCGATGGTGGTGAATTGATGCTGGCTACTGGCAGCCGGGCTGCATTTGTTTCGCAGATGCAGGGATTTCTGGAAAAGGAAGGTGTCAAACGCGGTGGAGGTGGTTTGACTGACATCACCAGCGAAAAACGGTTGGGCCTGATTTTCAATATCAAGGCGCAACAATCACAGGATTTTGCCGCATGGCTGCAAGGCATGAATCCATCCGTGTTGAATGAATTTCCCGCAGCACGCTTCATCCGGGTTAAGGCTGTAAAAGAACCACGTCAGAGCCATGAGCAGTACCAGGATCAAGTCTATCTCAAGACAGATCCGATCTGGTGGCTGGTCATAAACAAGGACTTTGGCGTGCCGTATGGCCCTTGGGGCTGGGGTTGCGGTCATGATGTAGAAGATGTGGATCGTGATGAAACGGAAAGTCTGGGACTGATCAAGGCCGGCGACAAAGTGGTGATTCCGGCGGCGATGCAAAAATTTTTGAAGCCGAACCAAAACTTGCAGGCCAGCATGAAAAATTTGGCGCCGGAGCTGCTCCAAAAGCTCAAAGATGAATTCGGCGAAAAAATTGTGATTGAGGGCGATACCATGCGTTGGCGTGGCCAGCCGGCCGGGGAATTTGGCGAACAAATAACCGATGAAGAACGCCGGGCGATCAATGGTTACACCCAATCCGGATATAAACGCATCAACCGTTTGTTGCGTGAAGGTGATCAATCGGCCTACACACAGA
>DASYEY010000148.1:0-2327 GCA_036498725.1 Verrucomicrobiia bacterium
CGTTATAGGTTGTAAAATTACCACCAACCAAAACCTGGCCATTGGGCTGCAAGGCCAGGCAAAGCACGGTGCCGTTGAAGCCCTGACCCGGATTAAAAGTTGTATCCAGCCCGCCATTGGTCTTCACCAGCGCAATGCCGCTGCGGAAAGTGCCGTTGTAAGACAGGAAATTACCACCAATCACGGATTCATTGTTGGTCGTCAAAACAATGCAATCAATAAAATCATCAGCCCCTCCACCCGGATTAAACGACGTATCGAGGTAGCCGGAACTGGTGGTGCGGGCAATGCAATTCCGCGCAGTCTGGTCATACGAGAAGAAATCGCCAACCACGATGGTCTTGCCATCGGGCTGCAATGCCAGGCCGGCAACTTCACCATCCGTGCCCGGGTGCGCCATCTGCGGCGGCGACGTGTTCAAAAAGAATTGCGAACCAAAGTCAGCATTGTATAACTCGTCCACTGCCCCGGCCGGTGGATTGATATTGGCGCCGGCGTCGCCATCTATATCATTGGCGTTTAAAATCGTGATCGTGGTATTGTTCACCATGCCCACCTGGTAAGGATTGCCCTTAGTGTCCAGATTATACAGGTCTATATCAAAGTCTTCATTGAACTGCTGCAAGTTATTTTCATAGACCGTAAAGGTGATCGGTTTCGGTTTGAAATCATTGGCGCCCCAGGTCAAGGTTCCAGTGTAGCCACCGGGGAAAATGAAATCCGGTGTTCGGCCACTAACGTTGCCGGAATCTTTGGGATCCGGGGTGGCATAATCGGAACCTGCCTGTAACGGAAACTCCTCGTCGGTATTGAGAATTTCGTCCTTCACATAGGGAAACTCCGAATTTACGGCGTAGTGAATCGAGGCGCCCGCCGCATTGGTTCCGGTGCGGTCAACGTAGATGGTGAAAACCTTGTTCGTTCCCGCGCGATAGACACGGTAATTCTTTCGCTCGAAATTCAGGATCGCATTGGTCGCAGTTGTCGTCCAAATCATATTAGTGCCGAGTATGGGCGTACTGTTGGGGGGAGGGGTGAAACCATTGGTAACCACCTGATTGTACATGGCAGGTCCAAAAGCCGGGTCAATGTTCACATCCAATATGCGCACTAAAGCCTGGCCAAAGATCGGATCCACTCGTGGCGGGGAAACTTCCGTGGATTCAGAAGAGTCAAGTAGCGGATGTGACAAAATGACGCCAAAATCACGGTTAGGCCGGGCTGGGAAGCTATCGACCACCGGGATGAGGATGGTCTTGCTCATTTCGTTGTTGTCAAACGTTAGCGTACCGCTCGTCGGGACATAGTCCGAGCCCGCCACAGCGGGCAAATCACCGTTGATCAGAAAGGAACCAGGACCCATCAAGGCGGAAGTTGATAAATCCTCAGTGGTATACTCCACAGTGACCCGGCCAACGGAACCCGCTACGCGAGTGATGGTAACCAACACCCCTTCGGCATTGTTAAACGAAGAATAACGAATGGGATCAGTGGAAGTCGTGGTGTAGCCAGAACTTTCCGTCTCTGCTGTCTGGTAAAGCAACATTGGCGTAAATCCATCCGAATAAGTCAGGCCGGTGAGATCGGAATTTTCGGTGGCAAAACGAAAGCTCCCCGAAGGCTGTAATGACCAATTCAACGATATCGCGCCGGGTAAAGCTCTCGTATCTACGGCGAAGTAATAGGTCGTTCCTGCCACGGCGTTAAAACGCAGACCGCTCGGACCGGCAAAAGGTTGTAAAAAAACTCCCAAAATTCCCAGAGCTGAAGGCAGGGTCGGAGCCGCTGTCGGCGGCGGGGTGAGTGACGCATCATAACCTGTGTCACCGAAGAGATAGATGTTTTGCCCAACCTCATTTTGCTGGGTATTGGGATAAAGGTTGTCGTTGGCGGACACCAGGCTCAACGTGGCGAGACTCGTGCCGGTGTACACCCCCAACACGGTATCCAGTTGGGTGCCAAAAAAATCATCAAGACTGCCAATGGTGTCCAGTTCCACTTCGCCGCTGTTGGTGGTGGACCATTGAAACCAAATGGTGTTTTGTGGCGGCAACCCGGCAATCGTTGGGGCATGATTGTCCGGAACGACCCCGGTATTGTCCACGGTGACTATTCCTGAATCGCCGGTCAACACCTGGGCCGCGGCAAAGCTGGTCTGCGCCCGGGCGACGTGCAGGGTCAGGAGCACCATCAGTCCCAGAGCCAGTTTCAACCAGACAACCGGGGAAGCACAACGGACCGTTGAACCGGCCGCAAGTTTTTTTTGAATCGTTTTCACAACATATCTCCAATTATTTCCGCCTGGCAAAGCCGGGCAGTTCTTACTC
>DASYEY010000149.1:0-20519 GCA_036498725.1 Verrucomicrobiia bacterium
ACCAACCTTATCCTTCCCGCAGGATTGACCAGCATTAATTCCAGCCTGTGCGTGAACTGCCGGACTTTGACGAGCATCGCCATCCCCTCCGGTGTCACTAACATCGGAAACTTGGCATTTGCCGCCTCCGGCCTTACCCAGGTGCTCCTGCCGGCAGGATTAACCCATTTGGGAGACTCGGCCTTCGCCAATACTCCCCTCACCAGTCTCATCGTCCCTGATCAACTCACGGAGATCGGCAGCGACGCCTTCTCCAGTTGCAACTATCTGCAAAGCGTCAAATTCGGCGCCAGCGTCACCAACATCGGCTTCGATGCGTTTGGTTATGACCGATATCTGAGCCAGGTTATTTTTGACGACAATCTTACCAGTATCTCCTCCAATGCCTTCTACTATTGCCAGGGTCTTTACCAGCTGGTTTTCCCCGCCAGTCTCACCTCGCTTGGCGCCAACTCATTTTATGGCGTGTATGCACAATTCATCTCATTCCTGGGCAATGCGCCGGCTACCGACGGCCAGATATTCACTTACGGAACGGTTTATTATGATTCCGAAACCACTGGCTGGGACGCGGGATTCGATGGCCGGCCCACCGTTGATTATAATTCCCAGTTTTCCTTTGCCGAAAATGCCGACGGCACCCTGACAATTGTGGGTTGTGATTTTTCTGACGGCGATCTCCGGCTGCCCGCGCAAAATGGCGGGCAATTGGTGACCGGAATTGCTTCGGGAGCCTTTGCCTATCCATCTTTTAATAGCATTACCATCCCGGCGGCCCTGACCAATATCCCGGCGGATGCCTTCGCGCAATGCGAGGTCGTGAATTATATCGTCGCGGCGGGAAATCCTGCCTGCCTGAGTGTCAACGGATCGTTGTATGATACCACACAGACCACGCTGCTGGGGCCGGCCGACCAGCCGTCATTCTATCTTGCCGCCACCGTTACCAACCTTTTGGCGAATGCATTTGAATCGTGTTACAACAACCTGACGAATATTTCGGTTGATGCCGCCAACCCGCTGTTCAGCAGCGTGGCTGGCGTGCTGTTTGACAAACCAATGACCACGTTGCTTTTTTATCCGCCGGCAATACCCGCCAGCAGCTATTCCGTGCCAGAATCAGTGACCACCATAGGCACCAGCGCCTTCGCCGGCACCAGTCTTGCCGCGATCAGGATACCCGCCGGCGTAACTAATCTTCAGCCTTATGCGCTGGCATATACCGGGTTGCGCGGGATTTATTTTGAGGGAGTCGCGCCGGAATTTGATCCAACGGCTTTCAGCGACAATTACCATGCGATTTTGTTTTATTCACCTTCGGCCAGCGCGGATGACTTTGCGGCTGCGGGTCTGCCGGTTCAGTCATGGTTGTCATTGTTTAATTGGGCAACCAACGACGAAAATTCCATCGCCATCGTCGGCTACAATGATCCCGGCAACGAAAATTATGTGCTTTTCCCGAACGCGGGGATTGGCGGTTTGCCGATCACCGACCTAGGCACCAGCTTCTCCGAATCAGACTTAAACGGCATCACGCTGCCGGAGGAGGTCACGAATATTGCGGACGGGGCTTTTTATGATTGCGGCTTGTCGAGTGTGGTGATGACAACGAATGTGTCATGGATCGGCAATAACGCGTTTAACGGCTGCGACCTGGATGACGTCAGCATACCGTCCAGCGTCGTGTACATTGGCGACTCGGCTTTCGCGCAAAATGAATTGACCCAAGTGGTTCTTCCCGCCAGCGTTCAAATCGTGGGGAATAACGCTTTTAGCGAGAATGAACTGACTGACCTAAGTCTGACCAATGGGCTGATGAGTATAGGGAATTATGCGTTTGCAAATAATGAATTGCAACAGGTTTACCTGCCCAATTCCCTTGCCAATATTGGCTGCGGGGCTTTTACTCAAAATTCGCTGACCACGGTGGTCATTCCGACGGCCATCACCGATCTCAAAAATAAAACGTTTGAAGATAACTCACTCGAATCCGTTTCCTTGCCGGTGGGACTGCTGAATATTGGGGCTGAGGCTTTTGATGATAATCGAATCCAAACGGTCATCATTCCGGAGGGCGTGACGAATATTGGGTCGTCTGCCTTTGCGGATAATAATGTACAAATCTTACAACTTCCCAACTCCCTCATCACCATCGGCGATTCGGCATTTTCTGATGATTCATTGCAATCTTTGGTGATTCCAGCGAGCGTGGCCAGCATCGGCGACTCGGCCTTTGCCGATAATAACATCGGAACCGCCTATTTCCTGGGTGATGCGCCAACCAATGACGACGGGACGGCATTATCAGATAATTATCCCGACGATGGTTCAACCATGGCCTACTATCTGGCGGGAACCGCCGGCTGGGGAGCGAACTATGGCGGGGTGATGACGGTAATGCTGTCGCAACCGGCTTTGGGTGCGATCAATGCCGACAATACGG
The DNA here is from genome assembly GCA_036498725.1 of Verrucomicrobiia bacterium. Lineage (GTDB taxonomy): Bacteria > Verrucomicrobiota > Verrucomicrobiia > Limisphaerales > UBA11358 > UBA11358. The sequence continues at coordinate 2,444 of DASYEY010000149.1, forward strand.
TGACCCTGACCAATTATATTGGGGGCGGTTCCATTGTGGTGCCAACCACGGTTGGCGGCCGGTCGGTGACCGTCATTGGCACGGGCACCTTTGCGACGGGGGGAAGCACGATCAACAGCATCACCCTGCAAACCGGTATCACGGGAATATCGTTTGGAGCCTTTGCGGGTTGCCCGGCCTTGACGACCATTGTCATCCCGGACACCGTCAGCAATATTGATATTGACGCCTTTGCCGGCTGCCCGGGATTGACCAATATCATTGTCTCTCCGGACAACCCCTACTTTAGTGCAGTTGGTGGCGTGCTGTTTGATAAAGACCAGACGACCCTGCTGGCTTGCGGCGGTGGTGAGACCGGTAACTACGTCATACCGGCCACGGTGACGGCCATCGGCAGCGATGCATTCATGGGCTGTTCCGGTTTGACCAATATTGTCTTCCCAGCGGGTCTGACCTGTATTGGCGATCCAGCGTTTGCTTATTGTGATAATCTTACGACGTTGACCATCCCAGCCACGGTCACGAACCTCGGAGCTTATAGCTTTGCCTTTTGCACCCAACTCACCACCGTCTATTTTGATGGCAACGCCCCGCCGGATGACGGCACGGTTTTTGTCGGCGATCCGGGCTTGACCGTTTATTACCGGCCATCGGCGTCTGGTTTTGGTGCAACGTTTGGCGGTGCCCCGACCAAGGTGCTCAAAGCGCCGATGGCCGCTCCCTTCACGGTCTATCATACTGTCAGCGGCGCAGTCCCAATATCCATAGCCGATCTGGCCGTCCATTGGACGGATCCAAACCAGTCCTATCCCGTCACTTTTGGATTCGTGGCCGGCGTCAGCACAAATCTGGCACCCGTTAGTAGCAACTCGGGTACAATCCTCTACACCAGCACGAATAATGTGCCGGATAAGATCACTTACACCCTGGTTGACGGTCGGGGCATGACGGGAATCGGCATTATCAACGTCATGCCGGTCAATTCCCCGCCGACTTTGGACACGATCACCAACGTCACCTTCCTGGAAAATTGGCAGCCGCAGGTTGTGAACCTGTCCGGCATCACGCCCGGACCGGCCAATGACTCCGCCCAAACCGTGACCATCACGGCCACATCCAGCAATCCGTCGCTGATCCTCAATCCGACGGTTAATTATTCCAACCCGGACATAACCGGCACGCTGACCCTCACGCCGGCGACGACGAACGTATTCGGCACCAGCACGATCACGGTGATTGTGAGGGACAATGGCGGCACGGATAACGGCGGGGTGGATTCAGTCACCAACACGTTCCTCGTTTCGCTGCAAGGCTTGACGAATTACTGGTATCCGAACGGCAATTTGACCGTCAATGTTTCCGACGCGACCAATATTGGCGGCGTCAGCCAGACAAATTACTCCGGCGTGCTCGACGTGCTGGCCGACAGCACGAATCCGTTCACGATCAAATTGAATTCGCTGGCCGGGGGTGTGCCTGGCCCGGCGGCGAATTTCAACAACGCCAGCAATTATATCTGGACGATTGCGACGACCACGCGCGGCGTGATCAATCTCGCCAGCAATCAATTCATTGTTGACACCACCGGCTTCACCAACGACCTCGCCGGCGGCTATTTCTCCGTCGCCTCGTCGCCGGACGGCCAATCCGTGCTGCTGGTTTATACCGGCAATCTGCCGCCGGTGGCCAACGCCGTGTCTTTCACGCGTGCTGTGAACACGTCGCTGAAAATTTTGATCTCCGATCTGTTGACCAATAACACCTCGGATCCGAACGGTGACAGCCGCGTCTTCATCGCCACCGGCCCCGGCACGAATAACTCTTATATTTCGCACACGGGCCAGTATATTTTCTATATCGCTACCAACAACGTGTCGGAAAGTTTCACGTACACGATTTTGGATAATCGTCCTTATCGAACCAACGACACGATTTATTATCAGACCAACTGGATCACCATTAACGTCAGCAATCCGGTCGGCTATTCGCAAACCATTGCGGTCGCGCCCGGCGGCGGCATGATCATCCATTTCGCCGGCATTCCGAACAGCGCTTACGACGTGCAACGCTCCACCAACCTTGTGGATTGGGATACTCTGTTGATGACCAATGCGCCGCGCAACGGCCTGTTCAGCTTCACGGACAGCAATCCGCCGCAGCCTTCGGCCTATTATCGCACGCGGCAACATTGAAAAAACTTAACCCGAACCAATCTTGAAAATGAAATCGAAACTGGCCGCGATACTTCTGGTGATGCTGGGCTTGGCTGCCGCCCGCGCCGACACGAACACGTATTCGCAGACCGACAACCAAGTGCTGGCCGACGATAACGGCACCGGCTGGTTCACCACCCTGAATGTCTCCGGCGCTTCCGCGATTTCGACCCACCTTTCGGTGACGCTCAATATCACGGGCGGTTTTAACGGCGACTTGTACATGTATCTCGTCAATCCCAATGGCGACATTGCCGTGTTATTGAACCGGGTCGGCCTGGACGGCAGTAATCCTGCGGGTTACAGCGATTCAGGATTTTCCATCACGCTCAGCGACATCTCGGTTAATGACCTTCATTATTATCAAAATGATAGTCCACAATTTAACGGTTTTGGACAACTCACGGGTACTTGGGCGGCGGATGGCCGGGAAGTGAACTCGGATGCCAGCGGATTCAACCCTTCGGACTTCGACACTGCGCCGCAAACGGCGGGCTTGGGCAACCTGCTCGGAAGCAATCCCAATGGTGACTGGACCTTGTTCGCCGCTGATTTGAGCGGTGGCCCGGCTGGCGACCAAAGCTCCATAGTGAGTTGGTCGTTGCAATTGGAATCCGTTCCGGAACCGGCGACCGGTTCAATGCTGATCCTGGCCGGGGCGTTGTTTGGAATTTATTTCCGGCGCCGCCATTCCCAGCGGAAGCAGAATTCCCCGGGCGCATTATAAAATGACCTGAGGCCTCTGCAAAACACTGTAATGGCGAGCATAGACCGCCATTGGGGCATGTTTCCAGTCAAGCCGGCGGTCACGACCGCCGCTACAACCGAGCACTCCTTTTACAATGATCTCGGCTTTTTAAATTACTGCGAAGCCATTGCTTGATTGCTTGATTGATTTTCGCCCGGCCTTTTAGAGCGGTTCAAGAAATACTGTAGCCATTCGGGAAGAAAAGAACAGCTGCGGTCCTTTTGGGTTTTGGCGTCGTTTCGGCTCCGTCACAGGGTTTTTCAAACCTGCTCCTTCGCCGAAGCCTCGCCAAAACCCAAAAATCCTCGCTCCGAACGGCCACAGTATTTCTTGAACCGCTCTGGACATTTCCACCCAATCGCTACCTCTTTTCGGTCAATGCTCCAAGGCTGGGGCCGAGTGTCTCAATCAAAAAAAACACCGTGAAAACGGCAGAAAAATGCTTTACCCGTTTCAAATGTTTCAAATCAAACCATTCCTGAACGCGGGACGCGTTTGCGGGCGCCTTTTTCCTGCGTGGGCGGAGTTTGCGGAGCATTCGGCAACTCGGGAGCCGGCAAGGTCGCCGCCTCGCGTTGATCGGCCGCCAATTGCGCATACATGTTCGGCAATTTTGGCGGCGCTGATTTCTCTTCAAACCGGAAGGCGGCTGTCAGGTCGCCAAATGCCTGGCGTCGCCACGCAGAGATATTTGGTTCCTTCACGCCGGTGACTTTTTCAACTAATTGGAGCACCGAAGTATGGTCAAATGGCTGGCTGCAAACCCAGCCGCCCGCCGTCCACGGAGAAATAATGATGCACGGAACGCGAAAGCCACCTCCGATGGGAACACCCTTGATAAATTCGCCGGGCGTCCCCGGCGACGGTACCGGCGGAGCGACGTGATCAAAAATACCGTCGTTTTCATCATAGTTCAAAATGAAGACTGTTTTGGCCCAGACTTCCGGATTCGCCGCAAGCGCTTCGATTTTTCGTGCCACAAACGCCGCCCCCGCGGCGGGCATGTGATCCGGATGTTCAGATTCCGTGCTGGTAGGCATGAGCCAGGAGACGGTGGGCAATGTATCATTGCGGCAATCCTGCTCAAACTGGTCAGGCGCATCGTGAGCCATGCCCCTTTCATGGATCGGCGAGCCCGGTTGAGCCTGCTGGAACGCCGTAAAATATTGCAGCACGTTGAATGGTTTCTTTTCCGTATCGGTGCTGTTCGGCTGGTTATAAATCTTCCAACTGACTCCCGCTTTTTCCAAACGTTCAGCGTAGGTCATCCAACGGAAGCCGCCGGGAATCGCCTTATTTTTGATCAATGGCCCGCCGTATTGGCCTTCCGGGTCAATTGTTCCCGTCATCCAATACATCCGGTTGGGCCAGGTCGGCCCCATGACGGAACAAAAATAGCCGTCGCAAATCGTGAACGCCTCGGCCAGGGCAAATTGGAACGGGATGTCCGCCCGGGTATGATACCCCATCACATAGGGAGCCTTCTCACCATCAGCTTTACGATGCGCTGCCAGCCAGTTGTCCATTTTGCCGCCGTTCCAAGAGGCATGTTGCGTCGCAAATGTGTGGCTGGTGGACGGATGCTTTTGCGCATTCGTCTTCTTGGTATCAAGGTGGAATGGGAGCAGGAAGCCATTCGGATTCATCGCATCGGGTTGATGAAACACGGACTTGCCATTGGGCAAGGTCAGGGCCTGGGGATCGTCAAAACCGCGCACGCCGGCCATGGTGCCGAAATAATGGTCAAAAGAACGATTTTCCTGCATCAACATTACTACGTGTTTGATGTCGCGCAACGATCCAGCTTTGACCGGAGCGCTTTCGGCCAAGGCGCGGCGCACACTCGGCGGCAACAACGAAGCGGCGGCGGCAAACGCGGCCATGCGCGCTGTCGTACCTAACAAACGCCGCCGAGTCATTTTACCGGAACCAAAAAATTCATTTTCCATAAATATATAGCTGCTGAAATTAACCATTTAACCGCATCCAATCGTTGACCCTTGACCCATGTGTTTTGCCGATTGAGGAAGCCTTCTGTGATCCCTAACGCTGTATGTTGAACAATATGAACGGCCCCAGACCGGCGTTCAATCATCGCCAATATTCTAATCCTGCCTGCTTTGAAATCCGACCCGCCATTTTAGGCAATCGAATCATGAGAATAGAGGCTGACACGGCCATGAGGTTACACACGATTGAAAGACGAGGATAGATCACCGATAGCTGGGGAGCGGCGAGCAACTGATGATTCAGTGTTTAACTGTTGACATTTTTTGCCAGTCAGATAAATTTTCCGGCCTTTTAGCAAGTTAAATTATAATTTATGCCGAATACGAAGTCAGCCGAACGCCGGATGCGCAGCAGCGCCCGCAAGCAACAGCACAACCGCAGCATTGCCTCCAATCTGCGCCGCGTGGAAAAAGAATTTCGCGCCGTGGTCGCTGCTGGTAAAAAAGATGAAGCCATCAAGCTTCTCCCCAGCGTGCACTCCGCTTACGACAAAGCCGTCAAAGTCGGCGTCGTGAAACGCCCAACGGCAAACCGCAAGAAATCCCGTCTGGCGCTCGCCACCGTGGCTAAGCCAGCTGCCAAGGCCGCCGCCGCCAAGAAATAATCACCTGTTTTCACTAAAGGAAACAAAGAGCAATCTTTGTTTCCTTTTTTGTTTTTCCACCAGGCTCACTTCGGGAAGAACAATTTCGGCCGGGCCAGCCCCAGCTTTGCCAGGCGGAACTTCATCCCCACATTCAGGCAGCCGAAGCCGTATTTCACGCTGCGCGAAAAATTGATCGAAGATGCCTCCTTGAAATATTTGGTCGGGCAACTCACTTCGCCAATTGTGAATCCATGCCATAAAATCTGCGCCAGCATCTGGTTGTCGAATACGAAATCATCCGAGTTGTGTGACAAATCAAGCTTCTGCAAGACTTCCTTGGAAAAAGCCCGGTAGCCAGTGTGGTATTCCGAAAGCTTGGCCCCTAGTAAAATATTTTCCGCTGCGGTCAGAAAACGGTTCGCCACATATTTCCAACCCGGCATGCCTCCCTGCAAGGAATAACCACCCAGGATCCGGCTCGCGAGCACGCAGGGATGCAGGTCATTCGCGATGATCGAGGCGATCGCGGGGATCAACTTCGGAGTGTATTGATAATCCGGATGCACCATGATGACGATATCCGCCCCCGCCTCGAGGGCGAGCCGATAACAGGTTTTTTGATTACCGCCGTAGCCCGTATTTTTCTCATGCACATGCACGCGCACCCCGAGCAATTGTGACGCCACCTGCACGGTGTTATCGCGACTGCGGTCATCCACCAGGATGATTTCGTCCACCACCCCCTGTTGCAAGACTTCATCCACCGTCCGGGTCACCGTTTTCGCCGCGTTGTAAGCGGGCATGACCACGACAATCTTTTTCCCCTGATACATTCGGCGCATCATGCCGAAAATTTTTCGCGCCAGAAAGCGAAAAACTCTAATCTGCCAATGTCATTATGAAATACAGGTGACCATTTCGATCACAGACCGTGTTCCTTAAAAATCAACCCAGACGGCAGATTTGGTTACGAATTGCATCTTCACGTCGTTGCCTTAAATTCCCCGCATGACGCTTATCGCGGATCAAGCCCGTAACTGGCTCAAGGCCGGCTTGGGTTTGGTCTATCCTGAAGTCTGCCAGCTTTGCCGCGAGAACCGGGCTACCCCGCGCGAAGGGTTTGTCTGTCCAACCTGCTGGTCGCAGGTCCGCTTCATCCGCGAACCGTTTTGCAACCGCTGCGGACTGCCCTTCACCGGCGACATCACCACCCGGTTTGATTGCACCAACTGCCGTGACCTACCCTTACATTTCAGTTCCGCGCGGGCGGCGGTGGTGGCTAAAACTGTCGTGCTGGAGGCGATTCATCATTTCAAATATTCCCATGCCTTATGGTTCGAAAATTTTCTGGCCGACCTGCTCTTGCGCGTCGCCCCGCCGGTTTTGCGTGGTCAATCCTGGGACTTTATCGTGCCCGTGCCACTACATCCCTTGAAAGAACGGGAACGTGAGTTTAATCAGGCCGAGATTTTCGCCCGGCGCCTGGCCGCCGCGACCACAATTCCCTTGCACACCAAACTTCTCTCCCGGATCGCGCCGACCGCCACGCAAACCCTGCTTTCCCGCGAGCAACGCGCCCGCAACATGGCGAATGCCTTCACGACGCCGGCCGGCCTCCGGCTGGACGGCAAGCGCATCGTCATTGTGGATGACATTTTCACCACCGGCGCGACGACCAATGATTGTGCCCGGGCATTGCGGGAGGCAGAGGCGGCAGATGTTTGCGTCTGGACAGTTGCCCGTGGACTTTGAATAATCTGGAGCCATGGCTACCACATTTTTGACGAAAGACGTTCTTGGCGTCGAACAGGTCGAACCGGCCTTAACCCCGGCAACGATCAAACCTGTCCTGCCGAAAAAAGCCAAACTCGGCAGCACCAAGGCTAAAACGCGCAAACGCGACATTCCCGAAGGCTTGTGGACGAAGTGTCCTTCCTGCGAAACCATGATTTACGACAAGGAACTCGACGAAAACTTGAAAGTCTGTCCGAAGTGCCAGTTCCATTTTCCCATCGGTTCCCGGGAACGCATCCATTCGCTCGTTGAGACCTGCACATTTGAAGAAATGGATGCCGAGATGACCAGCGTGGACGTATTGAAATTTGCCGGTTACAAGGGCAAGTTGGAACGCGATTTCAAGGCCACCAATTTGCGTGATGCCGTGGTCACCGGCATTTGCAAAATCGGCAATCATCAAGTCGCGCTCGGCGTAATGGATTTCACATTTCTCGGCGGCTCGATGGGTTCGGTCGTCGGGGAAAAATTGACGCGCTTGATTGAACGCGGCACGGAAGGTCATTGGCCGGTCGTCATCATTTCCACCAGCGGCGGCGCGCGCATGCAGGAAGGCGCCTTCAGTTTGATGCAGATGGCAAAAACCAGCGCCGCGCTAGCCTACCACGCGCAAAGCCGCCTGCCGTATGTCAGCGTGCTTACCAATAACAGCTATGGCGGGGTGATGGCCAGCTACGCTGCCCTCGGCGATTTGATCATTGCCGAACCCGCCGCGATGATCGGATTCGCCGGCCCGCGCGTCATCAAAGACACGACTCACGCCGAATTGCCGCCCGGTTTCCAAACGGCTGAATTTCTGGTGGATCATGGCCTGATTGACGCCATCGTGGCGCGCGGTGACATGAAGGAACAATTGGTTAAATATCTGGAATATTTCGCCAGCGGGAAAAAAAGCGCGTAAAACCCGGATTGCACTCAGAACCTGCACGGTGGAAACCAGGGTTTTGACATCCGGCTCGTACTCATCGTCGAATTTTCATCCACAGGCGAGGACGAGGATGACTGGATGGCGGCTCAATTCTCAAACACGCCCTTAAACTACCTCCGCCCATCGTACCAGATATAAGTCGCTTCCCGACTGCGCATGGTGCGGCGATGACTGAAGATTGATCGGAAGAAAAAGCCGAATAGTTCGCGCGGCGTGTAGAGTTTCATTTTACGGGATGACGTCACCAGCGGATGCCGGTGCAGGATGATTACTTTCTTCTTTTGTTCCCGCGCAATTTTTTTCAGCCGCTGGCTCAAATCCAGCTCTTCGGCCGCAAAGATTTCGGGATTGAATCCACCCAGCCGGCGAAACGTCGCGGCTTCGATAAAAATGAACGAGCCGGCCAGCCACTTCTGCCAGCGGCTCGTCCAATTCCACAAATTGGTGACCAGGCCAGCCACCAGCATCTTTTCATCCAGCCGGACTGTCGCGCCGCCGGCGATGAATTTACCGGTGACAATTTTATCGGCGACATCGGCAAAAAGTTCCGGACTGGGCGACGAATCCGCATCCACAAAGATCAGCCACTCACCCGTGGCGGCGCCGGCGCCGGCATTGCGCGCCCGGCCGATCTGGTTGAACGGTTCAAAGACGACGATGGCGCCGGCCGCCCGGGCGATCTCGGAGGTGCGGTCGGTGGAATTATTGTCGCAGACGATGAGTTCAAACTGCCAGCCGCGCTGGCTGAACGCGGTGGCCGACGCCTGGATTTGCGCGAGCGACCCGCCAAGCAGTTTCTCCTCATTGAACGCCGGGACGACGACGGAAATTTTCACGGCGCCAGTGTAACGGGCAGCGGCAAAAATTTACAACCAAACGCGTCATTTTAATCGTGCTTTTTCTCATGGATGATTTTTAATTAGCCCAATGAGTATCTGGATTTTGGCAGTTTTATTATTGGGCCTTCTAGCTTTGGCAGGGTGGCGGCAGGGCGGGATCATGGCTGCATTCTCTTTTGTGGGCATAGTGTTCGGCGCGTTGCTGGCGGGCTTGGCCGGAAAAATATTTGCGCTCGTGCTGCCTCACCTGGGCGCCAGCAACCCCATTACGGCGTGGATGCTCGCACCGATCTTCGGTTTTATTTTGGTTTCCGCCATCTTCACGGGCATCGGCTTCAAAGTGAGCCGCCAGGTGGAGGTTATTTATAAACACAAGCGGGGTGAACTGCAGCAAGCGATGTTTCTCCGCTTGAACACCCGGACCGGCATCTGCATCGGCGTGCTGAATGGCGCGGCGTATTTCATCCTCATCAGCTTTGTGATCTTCAACCTGACCTATTTGACAACGCAGGTGGCCGTGGCGGACAACCAACCGCTGCTCATCCGCCTCGCGAACAAACTGGGCTGGGACATGGAAGACAGCGGCGTTTCAAAGATCGCGGCGGGGGTCGGCACGTTGCCGGAAAATTATTATAAATTTGCCGACGTGACCGGTGAGTTGATGCAAAATCCGCAGCTCGCTTCGCGACTGGCGGAATATCCCGGCCTGACTTCATTGTGGCAACGCGACGATATGCAAGGCCTGGTCGGTGATGGTGCGCTGACAAACGCACTGGCCGCCGGCACTTCAATCAACGAGATCATGCATGAGCAATCCGTGCAGGATTTTTTGCACAATAAAGACCTGACCAAGACCGTGCAGACAGCTTTTGAAACGAACTTGGACGACCTCATAACTTACCTGCAGACCGGCAAATCAACGAAATACAGCGACAAGTTGATCGGCTATTGGGAACCCAATATCGGGGTCACCCTCGCGTGGTGGCGCCAAGGCCAAACCCGTGTCTCGGCGGCGGAAATGGCAGGCATCCGTGCCTTGTGGACCAAGGGCTATGACCAAACCATTGTGCTGGCCACTGGCGACCATCAATTGTTCATCAAAAACTGGCCGAAATTTTCCTTTAAACCCGGCGAGGCCGGCAAGCCGCCGGTTCCCAATATCGAACCGCAAAATTGGAGGGGCGACTGGAGCGTGGATGACGGCACGAATTACACGTTGCATGTCACTTTCAATAACGAAGAAAAATTCATGTCCGCTGCGGCCGATGATCTGCGCCTGAACGCCAAAGATGGCAAAAACATGCTGATCTTTGACCGCGCTGATTGAGGCAAACGGCCTCTGGCCGCGGGAATTTTTTACCGGGCATGCCGGGTGACTTGAGCTATGGGCCTGACAAAAATCATCAGCGGTATTTCTGTGTTCGTGACGGGTTTATTACCCGCCAGTTGCCAGCATCATGCCGCTCCGGCCACGCCGCCATCCACCGCTGCCAGTACCAATAGTACCGTAACCAACGCCTCGCCGGACGATCTGGGTTTCATCACGCTGACCAATCACATGGAGCACCGGGCGCTGCTGGGTGATGGCAAGGATTGCATCCTGCTGCCGAAGTTGGTGGATACAAAAAACTCATCCATTGTAGTGACCTTTGAAACGAAGGCTGCCGGTGGAAAAATTCGTGACATGAGCGTCGCCCAAGTGGATGCCAAAAACGGCGAACCCGTGGAAGTCACGGTCGGAGATTTCCATGTGACCTTCACGCCAAACGTCGTTGACGATCAATAAGCGACTGCCATTAAAATGGCACCTCCGCTAAATCGTCCTCGCCCTCATTGTCATCCTCGCCCTCGTCATAACCACCGATGGACGTAAACCGCCAAACATCAACCTCCAAAACCGCTGATTGGAGCTTGAATCTTGGTGCTTCTCTGAAGCTTGGAGGTTGGACGCTTGGTGCTTTTCCCCATCGGGTTGAATGCAGCAAGTTCACCCCCAACATACCAAGACACCAAATCGGGAAGTTTTTTCGACAGAATTTACAGAATGAGTCGAATTAGGGCAGTTCAAGAAATACTGTGGTCGTTCGGGAAGAAAAGACGGCAGCGGTCTTTATGGGTTTTGGCGTCGTTTCGGCTCCGTTACAGGGTTGGCAAACCTGCTCCTTCGCGGAAGCCTTGCCTCAACCCATAAATCCTCGCTCCGAACCGCCACTGTATTTCTTGAACCGCTCTAAAAGATTTTATTTATTCGCGAAAACTTTAGTCCAGCCGGTTCGCACTGAAAGCGAGCACGGCTTGATCTCTCCCAGTTTTTTACCGTGCGCCAGTTGATCCGCGACAAAAATCAGCGAATTGAATCAGCCAATCGTAACCCATTCGCGTTTCCGGGCAGCGCGATACATCGCTTCCATCACGGTCACTCGCGCCGCTGCCTCGCGCGGCGTGACCAACGGCTCATCCTTCATCCCGGCGACGGCATTTAAAAATTGATCCATCGGCTGCGCAGGTGCCGGCGGCAAATCTTTCCACGGCTGGCGGTTGTCGCTGCCCGGGATCTTTTCGCTGCGATAAAACAATTGGCCGTTCACGATGACCGCGTTGCCCTGCGTGCCACTGATCATCAATTGCACCGGATCTTCAATATCCACCCAACCGGCGGCCAGCGTGCCGATAATCCCGCTCTTGAAACGAATCATGGCTTCACCAGTCTCATCGCAATCACCGTAACGATGTGTCACTGGATGGATGTCCGCCGTGACGGATTCCACGCCACCGAACAGCCACATCAAGATATCCAGCTTGTGCGTGCCCAGATCGCCGAACGCGCCGACGCCGGCAATTTTCGGATCGGCCATCCAGCGCCATTCCGTGTCGAACCAGCCACCCAGCGAGCCGTTATGGCAATTTGAACCCCGCACCCGCGTGATGATCCCGAAATTGCCCCTGGCCACTTCATTTTTGAGGAAGACGTGCCTGGCATCCGTCCGCATGAAATAGCCGGTGGTGAAAATCACCCCAGCCTTTTCAATCGCTGCCGCCATCTCATTGCTTTCCTTGGCGGTGATGCCCAGGGGCTTTTCGGCAAAAACGTTTTTGCCCGCCTTCGCTGCCGCCAGAACGAGTTCATGGTGGCGATTGGTTTCTGACAAGATGACCACGGCGGAGATTTCCGGGTCAGACCAGATGGTGTTCAAGTCGGCAGCGACTTGGGCACCGGCTTCCTTGGCGCGCCGCGTCGCGCGTTCAGCATCATGATCCCACACGTATTTGATCTGCGTGCCGGGATGCTTTGACACCTGATCCAAATAATGCGGCGTATGGATGTGCGCGACGCCAACGAAAGCGACGGTGATCTTTTTTTGATCCTGAGCCCAAGCTGGCAAGGTTGTGGCCGCCAGAGTGGCCACCCCTGCCAACTTGATAAAATCCCGGCGCGTCCGGTGCGTTTCCATAATGGATCAGCAAATCAAGACAAGGTCCAACCCGCGCGGTTGGCCCGTTTGATGAACTGCGCCGCTTCCGGGGCGTTGGTGGCGACCATGTTCGGGCCGTCCCATTCAATCTTCTTGCCCGCCCGCAACGAAACGCAACCGAGCAACATGATCTCAACCAGTTGTGCGCCGACGGCAAAACGTGAGTAACAATTTTCCGGTTTGTTCGCCTTGATGGCCGCGAGCCATTCCTGGTGATGACGAAAATCGTTGCCACCCTTGAACGGATTGCGCGGAATGCGTTCTTCGATGCTCGTCAAGGCCGGATGCTTCCGGTAATTGATGAACTTCTTGTCGTCATTAAGTTTCACGAAGAACTGTTCACCGTAATCGTCCGGCGAGAAAATCTGGCCTTTGGTGCCAATGAGCAGGCAACCGCTGCCCGGCATTTCACCCAGCATGGCGATGATGTCGCCCGTGATATCCGCCGGCGGTTTGTTGCTGCCATCGTGTTTGGTGGCGTCATTGGCCAGGGGCTGGCCGCCATCATACCACCACAACGTGCAGGCCCCCTGCTCCAGAGTGTCGTGACGGTGGAAGAAGCTGGGATGCGCCGCCGGGATGGACGTTTTCCGGGCTGGAAATTCAAACCGGATTTTGGAACCGATCGGGTACGATTCATTGTTCATCACACCGAACGGCGTGGCTTCAATTTCCGTCGGATAGCCGAGATTCAACGCGCGGAACGGCATGTTGACCGTGTGACACGCCATGTCGCCGAGGGCGCCCGTGCCGAAATCCAACCAACCGCGCCAGACAAACGGATTGTAAACTCCGTCCTTGTAAGGCCGCTCCGGTGCCGGTCCCAGCCAGATGTCCCAATTCAATGATTCGGGAACCGGGTCCGAGCCATTGGGACGCCCCATACCCTGCGGCCAGATTGGACGGTTCGTCCAGACATGCACCTGAGTCACGTCACCGATGATGCCCGACTGGATGCATTCCACCGCGCGGCGCAGGCCATCGGCCGCACTGCCCTGGTTGCCCATCTGCGTGATGATCTTTTTATCATGCGCCATGTTCCGCAGATAACGCGCTTCATAGATCGTCTGCGTCAGCGGCTTCTGACAATAAACGTGTTTGCCCAGATGAATCGCGGCGGAAGCGGCGATGGCATGAAAATGATCCGGCGTGGCAACGTCCACCGCGTCAATGCTCTTGCCGACTTCATCGAACATCTTGCGGTAATCCTGATAAAATTTTGCGTTCGGATACTTCTTTAATTGGTCGGCGCAATGGTGCGCATCCACGTCGCAGAGCGCGAAGATATTTTCCGTGTTCAAGCAATCCGTATCGCTCGCCCCCTTGCCCCCGGCGCCGATGGTGGCAATGTTCAGCTTGCTGTTGAGGTTTTGCGCGCGCAGCAATGTCGGCACCCCGAACGCGACCGCACCGGCGGCCAGCGAGGTGGTTTTGATGAAATCACGGCGGGTAAACGAGGTTGGTTTCGATGGAGCAGGTTTCATTTGTAAAAAGTGCTAACAGTCCAGACGCAGATGAAAAAGAAAAAAATACAATTTTCTTCAAAAAAGTTTTCCGGCCGGAACGAAATCTCCCGGATCGGGACATTTTGTTTTGACATTTGAACCGTGACGGGCGATTTCTGTTCAAACATCGTTTATGAAAATCCACCAACATCTTTTTCTCGCCACGATCACCAGCGGCCTGCTTTTATCCGCCGCCCACGCCACGCCGATTCCTGATGAATGCAAGACCGGCGACTTCGCCATCGGTTGCCAGGCGTGGACCTTCAACCGTTTCTCCGCGATCGAGGCGATTGATAAAACTGCCGCCGCAGGCGGCAAAGTGATCGAATTTTATTCCGGCCAGAAATTCAGCCCCGAACATCCCGACTGGAAATTCGGCCCGGATTCCAGCGATGAAATGGTCGCCGAAGTCCAGGCGCGCCTGCAAAAAGACGGCGTCCGCGCAGTAAATTATGGTGTCGTTGACATCCCCAAGGATGAAGCCGGCGCCCGCAAAGTTTTTGATTTCGCCAAAAAACTGAACCTCTACGCCATCACCACCGAATCCGTGGGTTCGATTGATACCATTGAAAAACTCGTCAAAGAATACGATATCCGCGTGGGCTTCCACGATCATCAGCGCCAGCCGAACAACCCCGGTTACAAGATGTGGGATCCGAACTACGTCTTGAGCGTCGTCAAGGACCGTGATGCCCGCATCGGTTCCTGCGCCGACCTCGGCCATTGGGCGCAGTCCAACTTAAAGCCCGTGGACTGCCTGAAAATTTTGAAAGGCCATGTCATCAGCGTCCACCTCCATGATATGAATAGCTTCGCTTCCGACGCCCACGATGTTCCTTGCGGCACGGGCGTCTGTGACATTGCCGCCTGCCTGAAGGAATTAAAGAAACAGAACTTTGCCGGCAACATTTCCATCGAATACGAGTACAACTGGGATGCCAGCGTCGTGGATGCCGCGCAAGCCGTCGGCTTTGTTCGCGGATATAGCGCGAAGAAGTGAATTAAGCCAAGCGAAGATGGAGGATGGAGGATGGAAAATGGCGATGAGTGCGAATGCCTTCGCCATTTTTCATCAACTATTTCCAGCTTCGTTTTTTCTTCAGACCCGCGCCGGCAGTGCGCGGGCACCCAGACAACGCCAGGCGTCCAGTTCGTTCAAGATCACCAGCCATGATTTATCCTGCGTCAGGGCTTCGTTGATCTCGTTTTTGTCCAAAACCATCGCCGCCGTCGAAAGCGCATCCGATTCTGCCCCGGTATCTGCCAGCGCCCAAATGCGGTTCTCGCGTGCGGTTGGCTGGCCAGTACGCGGGTCAAGAATATGCCGGCCTTTGACGGCCACGCCGGAGCCGCTCAACGAACAATTCTTCAACCAATAACGTTGCGCCGAATCATCTTCCCCCAGGCCGCACGACCAGCCCGCCAGCCCTGCCGGGGGTTCGCCCGCGACAATGCTGCTGCCGCCGGCAATCAATAAAAATGCGGGGCAACTCCATTCGCGCAGCACTTCCGCCATGCGATCAAGCGCAAACCCTTTGCCAATCGCACCCAGATCGAACTCCAATTTACCCTGATCACAGCGAACGGATAATTGTTCGCGCACCAGCGTCCACTGCGGGATGGACGGCTGGGTTTTTAAGGCGGCAGCGGTGATTGAAAAAGCACCGCGCGAGACGGATTGCATTTTTTGGGCAATGGCCAGGCAGGCAAAGGTCGGTTCATTCACGCGCACCATTTCACCGGGTTGCAGCTCTTTGATCCGCGCAATATCGCTGTCCACGCGAAACCGGCTCAAATGTGTTTCCAAACGGCCCAGCAACGTGAAGGCCGTTTGCGCGGTGGACCCGGCATAGTCCTTTTCTTCATCGGCGATGCGGACTTGAAAATGCGTCGCCATCGCGTGGTGATTGAAGACGTGAATTTCGCCCATAAGCCAGCGTCAGTCCGGCTTCGCTTCCGGACTCCATAAAATCAATAATACCCCCGGACGGACGCCGTAATAATCCGATCGGAAATTTTTCAAGCGCGCCAGCAACGACGGCGGCACGTCCGAGCCGGTGATATAGAAATCCGCCATGCCTGCTTCCTGTCCCGGTTGCCAGAAACCGGCCTGGGAAAATTTTCGCAAATACCACGGCAATGGCCACGCGTCAGCCATGACCACCGAAATGGTGGGGTGAGGCAAGTTTTGCAGCCGGGCAATCTCATCAATCCGCATGGGCACTTCAAGCATATCTTCCACGGTATGGGCGTAGGCGTAAGGATTTTTTTCATCCGCCGGCCTGGCAAACACGCGCAACCGGATGTCATGCTGGAGCAGATAACCGAGGCCAATCAGAAAAAGCAGCATGACACCACGCACCAGGCATTTGGTGGTCGCAAACCAGGCACATTCGATGGTGATGCCCGCCAGCAACGCCAGCGGCAGCCAGAAATTCAAAGCGAGCCAGGGTGTCTTGTACGGGATTGCACTGTAGATCGCAAAAATAACCAGCGCATAGACGACCAGAAATATGCGCGGCGCCAGCGGCTGGAGTTTGGGCCGCCCCAATAATTGAGTGATGACGGAAACCATTCCGAACAACCCCAGGATCAAAATGGCCGCACCCGACCAGCCGTCGCACAGTAACTTGGCATAATACCAGCCAGGCTTCTCATGCCCCTGCCCGCCAGCGCGCGCTGTGAAATTCCCCGCCGCCTGCCAAAGATCGTGGAAGACCTGCCAATTTTGACCAAACCAGGTGAAGAGCAAGACGGCCACAAAAAGAAAAACCGCGAACGCCGCCAGGGTCATCTTCCATAAATTGGGATGCGCGGGTAGCAGTCCATTATCTTGACGGGCTGCGGCTGTTCCCAGGCGCAAACGCATCCGCACACTCCAGAAGCGGACCGCCAACGCCGCCAGGCCTAGTGCGACAAAATGGAGCGGCGCCGTTTCCTTCGCCGCGAGCATCAACGCGGCACAGGCTCCCGCCAAAGCGGCCAAGGCAACAGATTTACGCTGCAGCGCCCGCCAGCCGAACAGGATGAGCCCGAACGTGGCGAGCACAAAAAAAGATTCGTGGATGAAATAACGGTGATAATAAATCGTCAACGGAGCCAAGGTGAACAGCACAGCCGCAATGAAACACGCAACGAAACCAAACATTTCAACCGCCGCGCCAAAAAGCAAAACCGTGGCCGTCCCGGCGAGAACGGGGGACAAACGAAGCTGTGACTCCGTCAGGCTGGCGAAATCTTTCGCCCCGGCTAATTTTACCACTGGCAGCGTGAAAGCCGCCAGGGCGGGACCGTGGCGATCCTGGGGATCGTAATGAAACGCGTTGCCCGCCAGCAACTGGCCGATGATATAGGCATTGATGGATTCATCCGTGTGCATTGGCCGCTCGCCCAAATGCGGCAGACGAATGACCAGCGCGAGCAAGGCCAGGAAGCAGAAAATTGCCCAGCGAATCTTTGGTGATGGCGCAGAAATGGAGGGAGAGCAATCCATTGAATTCACATTTACGTCTCCAAACTCCGTCCCCCACCCGATTCCTGGAATCGGGTGAGGGAGAAAATCAAACCCGAATCAGGCGGCCGGTTTGCCGTATACTTCGACCTCGATGTAATGGTTCATCCGGTTGGTCGTGTTGCCCTTGCTGGAAAGGCGGACATAACGGCCTTTCGTGCCTTTGGCATCAATCAGCTTGCCGAAATTTGTTTCGATATAGGCATGATCCTTGCCGTTGGCAGAACTATCAAAAACCGTGGTCACATCCTTGCTAAAGGTTGGATCATCGGAAATCTGCACCACGACATCGTGATAAGCGCGCTTCTGCGAATGATAATGCCAGACACAGATCGCCGAGATGTCCGCTTCTTTCGTCAGATCAATCTGCACCCACTGGTTGCCGGGTGGCAATTCAACCCAGGAACCTTCGTCGCCCGCCTTGTCGCCATCCGTGATGAGATCCAGCGTGCCGGTGACGATATCAGCA
>DASYEY010000150.1:0-3249 GCA_036498725.1 Verrucomicrobiia bacterium
CCGCATCTGCGCCGCCATGTTGCCGAAGCGCGTCGGAGTGCCGAAAATGAACGCGTCATATTCGGCGAGTTCCGCCGGCGAGGCGACGGGCGCGGATTGATCCAGTTTTGCGCCGGACTTGCGCGCCGCTTCTTCGGACATGATTTCCGGGACACGCTTTAGTGTCACTTGAACGCCTTCAACAGAACGCGCACCTTCGGCAATGGCAGCCGACATCGTTTCGATGTGGCCATACATGGAGTAATAAAGAACTAATAATTTTGTCATAAAAAATGTTCGGTCGTGTAATTTTGTGTTGAGGTGAAATGAAAATTAGTTGATTACGCTTAAAGCGATTTTTCCACGCATCTTGCCTTGTTGCGCGCGGGTGTAGGCGTCGCGGGCCTGGGCGAGTGGAAACGCTCCTTCGGCATAAACGCGAAGATCGCCGTCATCAATCAGCTTGCTGATTTCGGCAAGTTGCGAACCGTTGGCCTGCACGAGCATGAAGGCGTCTTTATCCCGCTGCTCGACGTTCTCTCCGTATTGCGAAACAATCGTCACGAGCTTGCCGTCCGCGCGAAGCAATTTCCACGAACGCGCCAGGGTGTCGCCGCCTACGCCATCGAACACAACATCTATGTCGCACAGTTCCTTTTCAAAACGTGTTGTCCGGTAATCAATGACCTCATCCGCACCGAGTGAACGGACGAAATCCAAATTGCCGGTAGATGCGGTGGCGATGACACGGGCTCCCCGCCAGTGCGCCAGTTGCACGGCGAAGGTTCCCACCCCTCCGGCCGCTCCGTGAATCAAAATCCGTTGGCCGCGTTGCAGGTTTAAGCGGTCGAAAAGTCCCTGCCACGCGGTGAGGGCTGAAATCGGCACTACCGCCGATTGCACATGATCGAGCGATTCCGGCACGAGCGCCAACGCCGTAGCTGGTGCAACGCAATACTCGGCTTGAGCGCCATTGGAGAACCAGTCGTTGATGCCATAAACTTCATCGCCAATTTTAACGGTGTTCACACCAGCTCCCAGCGCTTCGACCTTGCCGGAAACCTCATGACTCAACACGATTGGGAACTCACGCGGTTCGCCGGACGGCAGCTTGAAGGTCGGAAACCAGGTAAATTCCGACGGCATCACCGCTGTCGCGTGGACTTTGATCAGAACTTCACCGGCCTTTGGATTCGGTTTGGGCATTTCACCCAGCACCAATCCTTCCGGGCCGGCCTTTTTTTCCAGATACATTGCTCTCATGATTTGCTTCTCCAATAGTTGTTGGCCGCCGCGACGGTTTGAAAATTGATCGCGATGACTTGCGACACCGCTGTGAGGCTGTCGGCATTTTCCGCATAGTTTGCCCGCAATTTTTGACGAACCTCTTCGGAGGGTTGGGTGTATTTGACGCCCATGCGTGACAGTTTGATGGCGAGCTCATATCCCGCCTGTGGCGTGGGGGCTTCTAAAGTTGGCAGCCAGATGTCAGTCATAATTTTGTTTCTTGGTTTTGTTTCGTGGTTCGGCAATTGATCCAGTGCAATAACTGAAGCGCACCGTTGGGATTCCTATTGCTAGAGCCATGCCAACCCGCAATGACGGCAAAAGCGGCCGTAATTGTTGAATAACTTGGGGAAATGTTTTGCTGTTCGTAAATATCCACTCACGACGACTCGTGATTTTGCGAAGTTTCGCGAATTAATTCACGGTGGCGGATGGCACCAGAACATTTTTTTAGTCCCCAATAAAAAAAACGCAGATTCAAGCTTGCGACCTCAACGGTTGAGGCAAAACAGGAATAATCGTTGTTTTATTTGACCAAATTTGCCGTCGCGTCACCGGACGATTGGCGGGGATATGTCAAAAACGCTCGGCGACCATTTGCACCAGACAAGCTTGGCACGCGTTAAGCAATGACGCCTTTATGCCGAAGTTAATGCAATTCATAAATGGCGAATTTATGCCGCTTGCCTGGCGCGAACGAAGTGAGGCGAGAAGGCTTAAAAAAATCATAACCATTCGCAACCGGAGCAGGCTAGATCACAGAATTGACCGTAAAATTCCTTTCTTCAAAAATTCGGAGGCCATCATTTCGGGATTGGGTGTCGTCGGACTCATCATCATTTCTACGTCAACTGCGCGGGCCGGAACGGATGAGTCTAAAATAATGACGGACGCTCAAACCAACGCGGCTTCCATTTGGAATCAGCAATATATGCTCGGCGATTGGGGCGGTGAGCGAACCCGACTCGCGGAGAAAGGCGTCACCTTTGACTTAAATAATATCGGTGATTTGCAAGGAAATGTCACTGGCAGCCAGCCTCGCGAAACAACTTACTTTGGTCGTTTTAGAGCCTCGGCTAATGTTGATTTTAACAAGCTATCGGATTTCGACGGTGATTTTTTCTTTTCAGGCATCTGGCAATACGGTCAAAACCTTTCCGGCCGTTATCTTAACGTCAACACATTGGTAAGCAGCATTGCCGGTGTGGAGAGCGTCCGGTTTGACCAGCTTTGGTATCAACAAGGGCTGTTCCAACATCTGGTCACGGTCAAGCTGGGGCAAGTTGCGGCGGTCAATGAATTCGGGGCGACGGATTTCTTCGACGTCCTGATGAATGACGAACTTGGCTATGCGCCCAATGCGATCTTCAACACCAAACAGCCTTTTAGTCCGGCAGGTAAACCAGGAGTGATTGTTTGGGGCGATTTATCAGTGGTAACTCCCGGTCTTTACTCGAAGGCCGGTGTGTTTACCGCGTATGACGATCCCTACCATCCCGATCAATACGGAGTGGATTATATTGATGACTTCAAACACGGCACGGTGGTTTCCTTTGAGTTAGGTTATCAGGAGCAAAATAAAAATTATCCCGGCGTCTATAAAGTGGGGATTAACGCCAACAATCTGGCCGTATATTCCAACCCAAATACGGGTGAAAATTATCGAGGTGATTTTGCCGCCTACGGGCTGGCGCAAAAGACGGTTTATCATCCGACGGCGGAAAGCGGAAAGCTTGATAAAGACAAAGGGCTGGATCTGCTGCTGGAGTTTGTCGGAGCACCGGGCGATCGAAATCCGCTGGAGTTTGAAGTCACTGCCGGTGCCCGTTACACCGGTCTGATACCCGGTCGCGATCAGGACAAAACCGGCTTTGGCGTTATTTACTCAAGAAACGGCTACGCCTACAGCGATGCAAATGCCGCGACTTATGGCAACAGCCTCGGGGGTGAAACTACGCTCGAACTTACCTACCAAATCAATCC
>DASYEY010000151.1:0-20808 GCA_036498725.1 Verrucomicrobiia bacterium
AAAGCGGCCCGGCAAACGCCACGATGATCTTATCCAGCGGAGAAACATTTACCGCCGCGTCCAGTGAAACCAAATCTCCGCTGCGAAGCGAAGCGGCATCCGTCGTTTGCTTGCTGGACGTTTCGCTTTTACCTTCAATCATTTCCATTGAAGCCATTTGCGGGAGCGAGACATAGCCACCGGCCGGTATCCAACCCAAGGCATATTCAATGCCGCCAATTTTTTTGCACCAGATCGGTTTGCCGAACCAGATCGCAAAACGCTCGATCTTCAAGCCGCGCCACTTGGCGGCCAGGAAATGTCCCAATTCGTGAACGCCAATCAGGAGGTTAAAGAGCAATACCACCTCAAGCGCGACAAAGATGTAATGTAAAATGGTCATTTCAAAATCGGGAAATCACTATAGCAAACGCCAATCAAAAAGCGAGACGAGAGGATGACAAAATACCGCCGGTTTATTTTGCCGCCTCAATCCGCGCCCACGCATCCGCCGCCAGGATCTGTTCCAGGGTCGGTTGCGCCACGATTTTATGCGCGTCCATCGTGCGGCGGACGGTTTCAGTAATCTGCAGAAAGCTGATTTTACGGTTCACAAACGCTTCGACCGCCACTTCATTCGCCGCGTTCAAAACCGCCGGCAAGGTTCCGCCGACCTCCCCTGCCCGCCGCGCCAGCGCAATGGCGGGAAACCGTTCCACATCCGGTTCTTCAAACGTGAAGGTGCCGATTTTTGGAAAATTCGTCTGCACGCGCCCGCTCGCCGCCCGTTCGGGATACGTCAGCGCGTATTGGATCGGCAGGCACATGTCCGGCGTGGAAAGCTGGGCAATGATCGAGCCGTCCACAAATTCCACCATCGAATGCACGATGCTTTGGGGATGCACCACCACGGCGACGCGCGCCATCTCAATGTCAAACAGCCAGCGCGCTTCGATCATTTCCAGTCCCTTGTTGAATAGCGTCGCAGAATCAATCGTGATTTTACGTCCCATCACCCACGAGGGATGTTTCAGTGCGCGTTCGACCGTGATCTCGGTGAATTTTTCCTTTGGCCACGCGGTTTTATCCCGAAACGGCCCGCCGCTCGCGGTCAAAATCAACTGGCGCACCGAGGAACCCGGCTTGCCGTCCAGGCATTGAAAGATCGCGGAATGTTCGCTATCCACGGCCAGGACTTGCACGCCATGTTTGCGGGCTTCGCTCATCACAATTTCGCCGGCCATCACCAAAATTTCCTTCGACGCGACGGCGATGTCCTTGCCGGCGCGGATCGCGGCCAGCGCGGGCTGCAATCCGGCGGTGCCGACGATCGCGATCAAAACAATGTCCGCTTCCGGCAGCGTCGCCAGTTGCAGCAGACCTTCGTTGCCGCAGAGCACCTTGGTGGCACTGCCCAGTTTGGCCTGCAATTCCCGGGCCTTCGCCGGGTCATTGAGGGAAACGATGGCTGGCTGGTGCCGGCGGGCCTGTTCCAGCAACAGTTCTGCGTTGCCGCCGGCGGCGAGGCCGATCAGGCGGATTTGATCCGGCAAATCTTCCGCCACTTTGACGGTGCTGGTGCCGATGCTGCCGGTGCTCCCAAGTAAAACGACTTTTTTCATTTATAATTTTTAAGCCACAGATGGACACAGATGAAACACAGATTTTCAATAGACCATGCGCTTGTATTCAACACGCTCACGGCCAAAATTTATTAGATAGCCCAACTTGATGCCGGTTCCACGCAATTCATTTAATAATTGAGGTTCGTGGGCGGACTGATACGTCGTATCGGTTTTTAATTCGACAATGATTTTATCTGCCACCAGCAAATCTGCCGCATAATCACCGACCGTAATACCTTTGAATTTAACCTGTATTTTAGGTTCAAGCTCAACTTTTATCTGGCGCGTCTGAAGTTCAACCTGCATCGCACGTTGATAAACTTTTTCTAAAAAACCGAAGCCAAGAATATTATGGACTTCGTAAACTGCACCGATGATTTGCTCTGTGATTGGCCGGAAAGAATAATCTTTTTCCGCCGTTTTTATCTGTGTTTCATCTGTGTCCATCTGTGGCTAAAAATCAGGGATGGGTGAGAATGTGCCGCAGGTACAGGTACATGATCGGCGCGTTAAACAACAGGCTGTCGAGCAGGTCCAGGATGCCGCCGATGCCGGGAAAAAATTTGCCGGAATCTTTCACGCCCGCTTCGCGTTTGAACAGGGATTCGATCAGGTCACCGATCACGGCCGTGGAACTCAATACCACGCCGAGGATGATCGCATGCAGCGTGTTCATGCCGGGCATATGGCTGCCCAAAAAATGCACAAAAGCCAGACTCGCACCCGTTGAAACCAAAATCGCGCCGCCAAAACCCTCCCACGTTTTCGCCGGACTGATGCGCGGGATCATCTTGTGTTTGCCAATCAAGGAACCAATGAGATACGCGCCCATGTCGCTAAACTTGGTGAGCAGGATGAAATAGAAGACGTAGAATTTGCCATTGCCGCCCAAGCCGGGGAAAAAATTGATCTTTTGGATGAAATTCAACAACCATGGGACATACATCAAGCCAAGCAATGTCACTGCGATCGCCGTGATGCCGGCAGAATTATCCTTGGCCAAAAATTGCCGGACACACAGCCCCAGCACGAAGAGGATCAGAAAACTCGTCTCAAAATCATTCACCCGTGCCGGCGAACCTTGCGTGCCGATATGGCCGGTGACATTCAGGAACGTTCCTACCATCAACAAACCGCCACCGACCAGGCCGCAATATTTAAAACAAGCCAATCCACGTTTTTCCACCATGGCATAGAACTCAACCAATCCCGCCAGGGCCAGCGTGGCGATGATCAGCACAAATACGCCATCGGAAACGAAGCGATTGCTGGAAAACATCGCTGTGAGAATAATGGCCCAAAGAAAAAGCGTGGAAACCGACCGGCGCAGAAACACCTGCGCTTTCGACGGGGCTGGATTGGCCGGTTCGGACATAAGCGCGAAAAACTAGCAGGCACACCGCCAAAAGCCAACGGCGATTTACTTTCCCAACCAAAGTATGAAAATTGGTTTATTCAAAAAAAGGCCGGGGGTAAAAATAAAAAGAGGCCGGACACTACTCCGGCCTCAATGAGAACAAGCGCTCCAAAAATCTTTACGCAGCCAACAGTTTGCACACGGTTCACTGCGTCCAGCACTCGCAACAACAATATTAAGATAACAAATTCTTGGCTGATGGCATGTCACCAGATGTGGTTACAATAGGAAAAAGGGCGGTTTCATTGCCGGGCAAGAACGAAACTGGACGGCTTCGGCGTTGAAATTGGGCTGGAATCATTGGTTGAACTGGGCAGTTGGCGGTTGAATAACCCGCCCCCAAGCTGCCCCGCCACCTACCCGCGTTGGCCGGAACCGGTAAAACCAATCCGGCCAAACGCGGATAATCGTGTCGTGATACGATCGCACGCCCCATGCCCTCCTTCTGCTGGTAAGCCACGAACGACACTCAAGTCATCCGCTGATGCGAACATACCACCACACAGCGGGTCCATTAAGACAGCACATGGCCGTGCTAACGGAAATTGTTTTCCTCGCGGAATGGGATATACCCTACGTTTCCCATAGATCGCGACCAATTGCAATCGCATAAATGTGCGAAAAATTTTCCTGAAGTCGAAGCCGGGGCGGCTGCATAGGTAAAAGAGACCGTCCGACAAGGCAACTGTCTGTCCTCAGGGGCTTGAAATTCCGGAAAATCGCTTGAATAGCCAGCTTCGCCAATCCCAACGTCACACAATTGTAACCTGCCCGACATCAAACAGAAACCATTGGCCAGCATCTTTTCACGCTGACAATGATGCATTCAATTCCAACCATGAAAAATCTCCGGCTGAAAATGATCCATTGCAGCGTGGCCATTTTATTTCTGCTCACGCTCGCCTTGGCTCCATTGCACGCGCAAGCGGCGCAGCCGAATTACCTGACGGGCGGCGAACCGCACGTGTTGGAATTACTCGCGCCGCCGCCGTTGGCAGGTTCAGTGGAACAAGCAGCAGACTTGATGGAAGTGCGCATGGTTTCCCGTAGCGCCCCCAGCAACGATGTGGCCGTGGCGTTGGTTGAAAACAAGGGCGTGGAACTGGAATATTTCACACCCATCACCGGCGAAGCGTTGGTATCCGGCAAACTCCCGAAAACCGAAGCGTTCCTCAAACGCGTGCATCACGATGCGGCGGAGGTGGTCAATGCCGCGAAAGACCACTGGCAACGCCCCCGGCCTTATGCCGCCGATCCCAGCCTGGCCCCGGCCGGCAAATTGCAAAAGAGTTTCAGTTATCCGAGCGGGCATTCAACCGAATCCATGACCATCGCACTGGTGCTGGCGGACGTGTTCCCCGACAAACGCGAAGCGCTGGTGGCCAAGGCCCGCAGCATCGGCTGGCATCGTGTGGAGATCGCGCGGCATTATCCGACAGACATTTACGCCGGCCGCGTGCTCGCCCAGGCCATGGTCCGCGCGATGGAAGCAAATCCGGATTTCCAAAAGGATCTGGCGGAAGCCCGGGCAGAGATCGCCGGCGCGCAGAAATGAATTGTCAACATGTAACCGAACAGTTACTATGTGGCTCCAACTTAGTTCAGTCGAAGCCAGTTCAATTTTTCACGCCATAAACTGAAACCATCAACCACCACCCAACCCCATGAAAAAACTCAACTACACGCTCCTTGCCGCCGCGCTGGCCGCCAGCACGTTGCTCGTATCCAATCAAACCCAGGCCCAAGGCATTCTCAAGATCACTGAAGTGCAATCTTCTGAAGCCGCCGAAACGACGTTCACCAATTCTCAAGATTGGTTCGAATTATCCAATGTTGGCAATGCGGCAGTGAATGTCACAGGCTACACCATGGACGACAATTCAGATCTGTTCAGTAAAAGCGTCGTCCTGATGGGAATCACCAGCATTGCAGCCGGTGAATCGGTTGTTTTCTTTGAGACGACCGGCACTTCGCCCACGTTGACCGCGGCAGATTTTCAGGCCTGGTGGGGTTCCAGCTTGAGTCCGGCATTGCAGATCGGCACTTACTCTGGCAGCGGGGTTGGCCTAAGCAGCAGCAGTGATCAAGTGAACATCTTTACTTCCACCGGCACGCCAGTGGATGGCGTGTTGTTCAATACCGCCACCACGGGATATAGTTTTGTGTTTGATACCGGAGCTGCTGGCCGCCTGCCAACCGGCTTAAGTCAGCTGGGCGTCAACGGCGCTTTTGCTTCAGTCAACGGTGACGTCGGCTCGCCCGGCGTGATAGCGGCCGTGCCGGAGCCTTCCACGCTGGCCCTGGCTGGAATCAGCCTGGCGGCCTTGGCAGGTCTTCGCCGCTCACAGAACCGCAAAGCCTGAACAAAAATCCCCCCATTACCCGCGCTGGCCAAAACCAGCGCGGGTTTTTATTTTTCCCGTTTTTTTGAACACGGATGAACACAGGAGGATTTATAATTTACGATTGCGAAACCCTCAACTGGCAACCCTCAGCTCATTTTAGCCACGGATGGACACGGAAAAGCATTGTCATGCGAAGCACGTAAAAAGCGCGAAGGAATCGAACTTAAAGCCCACAACCCAGAGCCTAAAGTCTGAATATTGAACCCTTGAACCAAGCGTGAGGATATCACTGCCCCATACTGATTTGGCCGAGGTTATAAATTATTTTTCCGCCCAACGTGCGAAGAGCCAGAGCAGATCGCTTAAACGATTGAGAAAAATCAGGATTTCCGCGTTCGCCAGTTCGCCGGTGGATTGCAGGTCAAACACCCGGCGTTCGGCCCGGCGGCACGCCGTGCGCGCGACATCCAACGCGGCGGAGTTCACGTTCGCCCCGGGCGTTGCCCAGCCATGAAAACTGATCTGCTGCGCTTCGATCTCCGCCACGAGCCCCTCCAGCTTGGCCGTCAGTTCCGGCTGAACCAATGCATAACCAGCCTGCGCGTAACGCGGGCGATCTTCCGTCAACACCCCGACTTCCCCCATCACGTCCACCAGACTTTTCTGGATCCAGAGAAGATTTTCACCAATAAAATTTGCGGTCGCCGTGGCCCGGGCCAGGCCGAGCGCGGCGTTCAATTCATCAATCGCTCCGCACGCTTCCACCCGCGGATGGTTTTTCGGCACCCGCCGGCCATACATCAGCCCCGTCATCCCCCGATCTCCGGTTTTCGTCGCAATGCTCATTTCGCAGATTTTTTGCCCGGCACATTTTTGTGCGCATTTTTGTTCGTTTTTAATGGCGGAGTTACCGCCGGCACTGGCGGGGCCGTCAGTTTTTGGTAGTTCTGGACACCGCGCACGATGGCGGCCGCCATTTGCTTGCGATAACCGGCGTCAAAAATTTTCTTCCCCTCGATGGGATGGCTCATGTAACCACCTTCAATCAAGATCGCGGGCATCGTCGCATCGCGCAGCACCGCGTAACGCGCGCGCCGCACACTGCGATCCGTCGCCGACAGGCCGATCACGAGCGATTTCTGAACCTGATATGCCAGCAGCAAACTTTTTTGTTCGACACGATTCGCCGCCGTCGCGCCATGGCTCGAACCTTCGCCCTGCGAATTGGAGGACGCGGCGCCGACGGGTGTGATACAATACGTTTCCGGACCGGCCACACTTTGCGGATTGCTGGGCGAAGAATTAAAATGCAGGCTGATAAACAAATCCGCGTGATTACGATTGGCAAAATCCGGACGGGCGGGCAATTCAGGATAGGTGTCGCCGGTGCGGGTAAGAATCACATTGAAACCGGCTTTTTGCAGTTGTTGCTTCAGTTCCAGCGCCAGCGCCAGCGTGTAGGTTTTTTCGTAATGGGCGAAGAAGCCGGGGGCGCGGTTGCCGGTATCCTTGCCGCCATGGCCGGGATCGAGGCAAATGGTCAAAACCCGTTTCGCTGAGGATTTTTGCGGGTAGATCAGCGGCCGGATCGTTGAATCCACATCCAGTTGCGAAATGGCCGGCACCGTCTTGTGGCCCGCAACGGGCAGGGACAATCGCACGTTCACTCCGTTAATCACGGCCTGCGCAGAATCCACATCAAATTCGAGCCGCGAATTTTTATTTGTCAAAATGATCTCATCGCCATGGTTGCGCGTGAAACCGTAGAAACCATTCGCCCGCGCCCAATCAGTCAACGGCACATAATTCTGGCCGTTGATGGTCAGCGCCGCCGCCGGCCGGTTGCTGGATATCAACAATAGCGCCAGCAGCCAGACAACGGATGATTTTATCGCCACGCCGCTCATTCAAGGTTGGACGATGACTGACGGCGTGGCCGCCGGCGTGGCCGAAAGTTGTGACAACCGGGTTTTGATGGCATCCAGGTCGCGCTGGATCTGCGCCACATCAGACAGTAATTCTGTGCGCTGCGCGGCTTCGTTCGCGTCCGGCTGCGTCGAGGCTTTGATCTGTTTCAACAATGATTCATTCAGCACGGCGATCTGCCGTTCGGTTGCGGCATTGATATTCGTCTCGATAAATTGTTGCCGGTTTGCCAACGCCGCCTGCAAACGGGCTTCCTGGCTGGCAAGTGCGTTCTGAACCTGCGCCGTGCACAGCGACAAGGCGCTGAGCTGGTTGGTGTGGTAGCTGTATTCCAGCGCGATCTGCGACTCGCGTTCACTGTCCGCCGTCCGCAATTGCGCCTCGATCTGTTTGCCGATGGTCAGGAGCAGGTACAGCGTATTGGTATGGAAAAACAGCGCATCATCGCGATTCTTCTCAAAGTAGGTACCGTTCGCCTTTTCCAGCATGGGGGCGAGCGACGCCAATTGCGCCTGCAATGCCGTCATCTGTTTGGCCTGGCTTTGGTCAACCTGGATGATGGTCTGCGCGAGCAGATCAATCTTTTTGCTGTTCTCCTTCGCCTGCTGGTTGCAGCCGCCCAGAAAAACCGCGCTGATCAACAATAATATGAATGACAGATATTTTTTTTGCATAGCAACTCGTGCGCGCCGCTGGCGGGCCCGGCCAGGAAAAAACGGCAGTTCCCCAGACTGCCCCTTGATAAACCTGACCTGGCTATGGAACACATTGACGCCAGCTTCGTCAACCGCGATTGCACGGCGGGCGCAAAAGTTTTTTACATGCTTAAAAAGTTGATTTCCGGCGGCAATCGTTTTTAATTCCCATCCAATTTTGCAATGAACATCCACGAATACCAAGCCAAACAGTTGCTCGCCCGTTACGGTGTCACCGTTCCGTTCGAAATCCCCGCCACCTCGCTCGCCGAAGTACGACCGGCGGCGGAAAAAATCGCAGCGGCCGGCAGCAGCAAAGTCGTCGTCAAATCGCAGATCCATGCGGGCGGACGCGGCAAGGGAACCTTCACCACCGGTTTTCAAGGCGGCGTAAAAGTCGCGTCGTCCGTGGATGAAGCGGTCGGGTTCGCCGAAAAAATGCTGGGCAACGTGCTCGTGACCAAGCAGACCGGCGGCGAAGGCCGCAAGGTGCAGACGCTCCTGCTGGCCGCCGGCGCGAAGATCAAAAAAGAATTTTACCTCGCCGTGCTGCTGGACCGCGCCAATTCACGCCCGCTGGCCATGGCCAGCACCGAGGGCGGCATGGACATTGAGGAAGTCGCCGAAAAACATCCCGAAAAGATTTTCAAGGAACACATTGATCCGGCCGTTGGCATCATGCCGTTTCAAGCCCGCAAAATTGCCGCCGCCCTTGGTCTCAAGGGTGATCTGTTCAATGCCGGCGTGAAACTCATCACGGGCGTTTATAACACCTGGTGGGAATGTGATGCCGCGATGGTGGAATTGAATCCGCTCGCGGTTGTCGAATTGGCGGATGGCAAGGAAACCGTGATGGCGCTCGATGCCAAAATTTCCCTGGATGACAATGCGCTTTACCGCCACAAAGACATCCTCGAGATGCGCGACTTGAATGAAGAGGCAGCCCTGGAAATTGAAGCCAGCAAATTCGCGCTGAACTACATCAAGCTCGACGGCTCTATCGCGTGCCTGGTGAATGGCGCCGGTCTGGCGATGTCCACGATGGACATCATCCAGCATTTCGGCGGGATGCCGGCAAACTTCCTCGATGTTGGCGGCGGCGCGAGCAAGGACCAGGTCACGGCGGCGTTCAAGATCATCTTGAGCGACCCCGCGGTGAAAGGCATCCTGGTCAATATTTTCGGCGGCATCATGGATTGCAACGTCATCGCCACCGGCATCGTTGCGGCCGTGAAGGAAACCGGCCTAAAACTCCCGCTCGTCGTGCGCCTCGAAGGCAACAACGTGGCCGCCGGCAAGAAAACGCTCGCGGAATCCGGCGTTGCCATCATCACCGGCGATTCCATGGCTGATGCGGCCAAGAAGGTGGTTCAGGCAGTTGGAAAATAAAAACGGCCGGCGCTGATAATTAACATCGTTCAAATTCCATGCTCAAAGTCACCGAAATCGCCTTCAGTTGTTATGCGGTCACCGATATGGCGCGGGCACGGAAATTTTATGAAGATGTGCTTGGCCTGAAGCCCACGACCATCATGGCAGGCCAATGGGTTGAATATGAATTTGGCCCGTATGCGCTGGCCATCGGCTGCGCACCGGGAATGTTCACGCCCAATCCCGATGGCTGCATGGTCGCGCTTGAAGTCGAAAATTTGGAGGACGCCATCGCGCACCTGAAACAGCATAACGTGAAGTTCCGCATGGAACCGATGGATTGTCCGCCCTGCCATATGGCGATGGTTCACGACCCCGATGGCAACACCATTTGCATCCACAAACGGAAGGCGAAGTAATAGCTCGAAAAACGAAGTACGCTTAAATTTGATTCCATGATTGACGCAGCGACATTGGCGCAGATGAACGGCGAGTATGTGATGCCGCCAGATGCCGGCCCCGCTTGGCGCGCGGCGGCGGAATATGGTTTCGACATGTCGTTGATTGAGGCGTCGCTGAAACTGACGCCGGAGCAAAGGTTGGCGGAGCATCAACAAGTGATCAATTTCATGATCGAACTTCAGGAGTCAGGTCAAGCTCATGGCACAAAATGATCAGGCCCTGCTCATGCGGCTCAAGGACAGCGGACTCGATTTCGTTGTCATTGGCGGGCTTTGCGTGGTGTATCACGGCGTGCCCGTCGCAACATTTGATTTGGACATCTGCTGTCCGTTCGGCGACGAAAATGTCCGGCGCATCGAATCAGCGGTGAAGGATTTGAACCCGGTTCATCGCCTGACAGCAAATAAATTGCCGATGGAACAGACGCGCGACAGCTTCAAAGACCTGAAGAATATTTATTTGCAGACGGATTTGGGAAAACTGGATTGTTTGAGTGAAGTGACCGGCTTGGGCGGTTATGAGCAGGTTTTGCAACAATCTATTTTACACAGCATGTCTTTTGGGCAATTTAGAATGTTGAGCCTCAATGCGCTCATCGCCGCAAAAATCGCCACCGGTCGCCAGAAGGATCTGGACGCGGTCAGACTGCTTAGCGCCGTCAAAGAAAAAAAAGAATCGCAGAATGAATTGTTTTGAATTGAAATCGTAAATTGAAAATCTGAAATCGTAAATTTTATCATGTCTATTCTCGTTAATTCCAACACGAAAGTTCTCATCCAAGGCATCACTGGCAGCTTTGGCGCCAAGCATGCCCAGCTCTCCATTGATTACGGCACGCAAGTCGTCGCCGGGGTCACGCCGGGCAAAGGGGGCCAATTTTTTGAACATGGCGGCAAGAAAGTGCCGATCTTTGACACCGTGGCCGAAGCTGTCAAACAGACCGGCGCGACCGCCAGCGCCGTATTCGTTCCCCCGCCCTTCGCTGCCGATGCCATCCTTGAAGGCACGGATGCCGGCCTCGAACTCGTCGTCGCCATCACGGAAGGTATTCCGGTGCGCGACATGGTGCGCGTGAAGCGTGCGATGCAAGGCAACCTTACGACCCGCCTTATCGGTCCGAATTGTCCCGGACTTGTCACGCCCGGTGAAGGCAAAGATTCTCATGGGGGCTGCCGTATCGGCATCGCGCCCGGTTACATCCACAAAAAGGGCAACATCGGCGTTGTCTCGCGCTCCGGCACGTTAACCTATGAAGCGGTCTGGCAACTCACTTCACGCGGGGTCGGCCAGTCTACCTGCGTCGGCATCGGTGGTGACCCGGTGAACGGCACCTCGCACCTGGATGTCATCAAACTGTTCAATGACGATCCCGAAACGCATGGCATCATCATGATCGGCGAAATCGGCGGCAGCGCCGAGGAGGAAGCCGCCGCATGGATCAAACAACATTGCAAAAAACCGGTCGCTGGTTTCATTGCCGGCGCCACCGCGCCGCCCGGACGCCGCATGGGACACGCAGGCGCAATTGTCAGTGGTGGTAAAGGCACGGCGGAGGCAAAAATCGCCGCGTTCAAAGAAGCCGGCATCGGCATCGCCGTGACGCCGAGCGAAATGGCGGATATGTTGTTGAAGATGATGTAAACCGGTGATAAGTGATCTCGGGCGAGTGACGGGTGACACAACGTGTGCTTGACACTCGTCACCCATCACCTGTCACATGTCACTTTGAATGGGCATCATTGATTTCATTTTGAATCTGGCGGGGTTGTTGCTGTGGTTGAACTGGCGTTCGCTCCGGTTCGACCCGCTGGCCAAACGCACGCCGGCGACGTTAATGGGCACGCTGCGCCCGGCTTCACCGGAAAGGCTCCGCCGCTGGCATCTGCTGCTGTTTATCGCCGTGCTCCTGCTGGTGCGTGCGTTGCTGTACCGCTGGATCGGCCCGATGTTTCCCTGGGTGGCCAAACTGGATCTGGGCGTGGTCATCCTGCCGTTCCGCAGCGATTCATTCCCGAAGATCTTAACCTTCTCATGCTTTAGCTTCGGGCTGGCACTGGGAACTTTTTACGTATGGCTATTATTGCTCTCGCTGCTGAAAGGTCCTGACCCGATCCATCGCCTGGTAAAAATCCCATTGGGTCGCGTGGATGATTGGCCGAACGGAGTGAAAATTGTCCTGCCATTCCTCATCACCGCTCTCGGCTGGTTGCTGGCCAGTTGGCTTTGCGTCTGGTTGCAAGTCATCCCGCCCTCGGTTTCCGTAAGCCACCGGCTTTGGGAATCATTGATCATCGGCCTGACCAGTTATATTTCGTGGATGGTTCCGCTCTACGCCATTTTATTGCTCCACTTGTTGAGCAGCTACATCTACTTCGGCCAGCATCCGTTCTGGAATTATAACACCATGATTGCGCGCAAAATTCTGGCCCCGCTGAAAGCCCTGCCCTTGCGGATCGGACGGGTGGATTTTGCGCCAGCGCTGGCGATGGTGGCCATCTTCTTTGCCGGAAAATATGCTCTGATCGGTCTGACCCGGCTATTCGCGCATTAAATTATTTCCGACCGGCCGATTTGACTTGTCAGGCCACCGCTTGGGAGCCGGAACAATTTTCGCCGGATTCTTCGCGAATTGTCCGCACCCGTAACAGGCGGGCTTCCACCGCCGCGTAAAGGTCTTCGATCTTGAAAGGTTTGGGAAGATAATCATCCGCGCCCAATTGCATTCCGTGACGCATGCCGGCGGCATCCGCCAGACCGGTCATCAAGATGAAGGGAATTGCCGCCGTGACCTCGTCCGCGCGCAATTTTTCGAGTGTCACATATCCCGCGCCCGACTTGTCCATATTGACATCACAGAGAATGAGGTCCGGCACTTCTGAACGGGCCAGCTCAAAGCCAGTTTCGCCGTCGGACGCCTCAATGACTTGATAATTGCGCTGCACCAAGGCCAGCCGAATCATTTCTCGGAGCCAGATTTCATCATCTATGACTAATATTTTGCTCATTGAGTCCTTCATGAATCCAGCATTTCCCGTTCCCACCTGCTTACCACTCGCCCCAATGGAGCAAAAGCGACCGCCGTACCCAAACTCATTTCCGTTCGTCCAACGGAATATAGCGGTTTTCCGTGCGGCCAGTGTAAATCTGGCGCGGACGATAGATGCGGCTCTTCGGTTCTTCCATGATTTCTTTGTAATTCGCGATCCAGCCCGGCATCCGCCCGATCGCGAAAATCACCGTGAACATCTCCACTGGAATCCCAATGGCGCGCATGATGATACCGCTGTAAAAATCAACGTTCGGATATAGTTTCCGCTCCACAAAGTAGGTATCTTTCAAGGCGGCCTCTTCCAAACGCTTGGCAATGTCCAACAACGGGTCATTAATGTTTAATTTGGACAACACATCATCGCAGGCCTTCTTGATGATCTGGGCCCGCGGATCATGATTTTTATAAACGCGATGGCCAAAACCCATCAATTTCTTGCCGCTGGTCTTGTCTTTCGCCGCCAAAATAAATTTTGAACCATCATCCCCTTCATGGTGAATTTGTTCCAACATTTCAATGACTGCCTGGTTGGCGCCGCCGTGCAATGGTCCCCACAACGCGCACACACCG
Organism: Verrucomicrobiia bacterium; assembly: GCA_036498725.1. Lineage (GTDB taxonomy): Bacteria > Verrucomicrobiota > Verrucomicrobiia > Limisphaerales > UBA11358 > UBA11358. The sequence goes on from DASYEY010000151.1 coordinate 13,440, forward strand.
GCAGCGCAACTGGCAAATAGATTCGCCTGGCTGGACGCCACCATGCGCACCGTCGAGGTGGAACAATTTTGCTCGTGATCGGCGTGCAACAGGAAAATCAGGTCCAAAGCCTTCGCCACTTCCGGTTTCACTTCGAACTCTTCATACGGCATGGAGAAGAGCATGTGCAGAAAGTTCGGCGTGTATTTAAGAGATTGCTTGGGGTAGATCAATGGCAATCCTTGGGATTTGCGATGCGAATAGGCCGCAATCGTGCGCACTTGCGAGATCAATTGCGCGACATAGGTGTCAAACCGCGCCTTGCCTTCGTGCCACTGCATCAGCCCTTTGTCAAAACAGCTCGCCGCATTGATCATCGAGGACAGGATCGCCATCGGGTGCGAACCCGCCGGGAATCCCTGAAAGTGATACTTCATGTCCTCGTGCAGGAACTGCTGCTCGGCAATCGCATCTGAAAATTGCTTCAACTGCGGACGCGTCGGTAATGAACCGTAGATGATCAAATACGCCGTCTCGATAAAATTGGATTTTTCGGCCAGTTCTTCGATGGGAATACCACGATAACGGAGGATACCCAGATCCCCATCAATGAAGGTCACCTTGCTGGTGCAGGAGCCGGTGTTGCCATAGCCGTCATCCAGCGTGATGTAGCCAGTATTGGCCCGCAGGGATGAGACATCCACCGCGCGTTCCTGCTCGCTGCCTTTGACCATCGGCAGGGTGAAAGTTTTTCCGTCCAGTTCCAGTTTGGCTTCGTTACTCATAGTCCTCTTGTACGGTCGTTGAATTGAAATTACTTCTCAAACTTTGCCGAGGAACCGAAAAATTGGCAAGCCGCGAAAACACTTTTCAGAAGAAATTACACGCTCGATCAGGCTGCCTAGCCCAAGCAAATCCAAGGTGCCGCAGTCAAATCCCCCGATTGGCCCGCCACAATAAAACCGCCCCGACCGCTTGAAAAATCAAATTAGGCACCCATAGGATCAGATGCGGAAAAAATTCCGGATGCCCTGAAAGCGACTGCCCCAGCAGAATGAAGGCGTAATAAACGATCACCAGGATCAACGCCATGAGGATGCCAATATTGGTCTCGCGCCGGTGCACGCGAATGCCCAACGGAATCCCGATCAATGTGAATCCGAAACAAGCGAAGGAAAAAGCCACCTGTTGGTGCATTACCACCAGGACCGGCTCGGCGAAATCTTTTTTCTGCTGCTGTAGCAAACGCAATTGCGTCTTCAATATCGCCAATGTATTGGTGCCCCGGCCCGGCAGGCTCAGCGTCTGTAGATCATGCAGTTCCTGCCGCAACTGCGGGAACGTCATGTCGCTGATCTTCGGCTTGTAAACATGGTTGGTGACCGGTTCAGAACTTAAATTAATGCTGGTCTCCGACAAATTGATGGAATTGACGGCATTGCTGGCGTCGATGTTCAATACCCGCACATCCGACAATTCAATCACCAGTTGCTTTTCTCCGCGGTTGGGGTTGAACCGTCCGTGCGCCGCCTGAATGATACTTTCCGCCGCGTTGGTTTTGTCCTTCAATTGGTAAATCGAAACATTTTCCAGATTACCGTTGTTATTTTTCTCCGTATAAAAAATATAACCGGGAAAATCGCGGATGAACTGGCCTTCGGGCACCTGCTGGTTCGCCAGATCGGCGATCGCATCGGTTTTAAGTTCCACGAACGCGCTCCGCGAACGCGGGCCCAGATCCATGTTGAACCAGGCGCACAAACCACAACACAACAGGCTTAATATCAAAATTGGTGAAACCAGCGAAAGGAGGCTGACACCGCCCGCTCGCGCCGCCGTCAATTCCTGGTCCGCACTGAAACGACCGAACACCAGCAAGGTGGCGGTGATGAAACCCATCGGCAACGCGTAGATGCACGCAAATGGCAGCAACAAGCCGACCGCCTTCAACAACAACCAAAAACCGATATGCCCCGCGAACAACAGCGGCAGCACATCCTTCAAGACGCTCAACAACAACACGACAAACGCGAAGACAGACACAGTCAAAAGCAAGGTGGCGAGCACCTGGCTGACGAGGTATTTGTGCAGTGTTTTCAACGGATCAATCGAACGCAACGTGGCGGATTTGCCGGGCCACGCCAAGCGAATTTCTTTGGTATAAAAATTCAAAAAGCCTTCCGTGATTGATACAATTCACAAAAGGCTTCTTTAATCTGCTAACTGGTTGGTGGATTTGGCCTACTTCAGGCATACCCAATCACCAAACCACTATAAATAAAGTGGTGGCAGAACCCGGATTTGAACCGGGGACACAAGGATTTTCAGTCCTCTGCTCTACCAACTGAGCTATTCTGCCAATTAACGGACGGAGATGAAATCAGAGTTCGCGATTGATGACAAGTAACAATTAATACGAAATGTGGTTGTCACTCTCAATATTGCTGCCATACCGGCTTATTTTCGTAAACCCAGCGGTAATAATCTGACTTCTTCAACTGCGCGGCGGCGGCGGCATCGAGAAAAAATTTCGTACTCGCATGAAATTGCAGGGCCGATGCCGGGTTCATCGCGGTGATCGGCCCTTCCACCGCCTCCGCCACAGCGCCGGCTTTTTTTTCACCGAACGCCAGCAACAGATTTTGCCGGGCTTCCATGATCGTGCCGATGCCCATCGTGATGACGTGGTGCGGCACTTTTTCTTCGCTGCCGAAAAAACGCGCATTATCGCGGATGGTTTGCTGCGTGAGCGTCTTGATGCGGGTGCGCGAAACCAATGATGACGTTGGCTCATTGAACCCAATATGCCCATCGGTGCCGATGCCGAGGATTTGCAAATCAATGCCGCCGGCCGCGCGAATTTTTTTCTCGTAGGCCTCGCAACCAGCGGGAATGTCCTTCGCCATGCCGTCGGGAATATTCACGTTCTTTACCGCCACATTGACGTGTTGGAATAGATTTTCCCACATGAAGCTGTGATAAGACTGCGGGTGTTGCGGCGAGATGCCGATGTATTCATCCAGATTGAAGGTCGTGACCTTGCTCCAATCGAGCTTCAAGGCGACGAGTTCACGGTAAAGCGCCACAGGCGTGCTGCCGGTGGCCAGGCCAAGGACAGCGTTGGGCTTTTCGCGCAACAGTTTCGCAATCAAGCGGGCGGCGATGCTGGTCGCCGCTTCCGGGGTCGGTTGAATGATGATTTCCATGGCTCAAATCTTCCCGAGGCGTTTGCCTAATTTTGTTTTCACATCCGCGCGGAACCGGTCAATAAAACCACAGACAAATTCCGTAATATCCAATTTCTCATCCTGCACGAGCGGGGTCAGGTCCATCCCAAAGATCAACTGCGACGCCTCATCCGTCGTGTGGGCCTCAAAAAACGTGGCGTTGGCGGAGCGACGCCCCAGCGTGGCCAGGTCGTAGCGTTTGCCGCCGGCGATCTGGGAATCAAAAATTCCGTTTAACGCCGCCGCAAAATGATCGTGGCCGCTGACATTCATCGGAAATTTTTCCGGGTCAGGCATCCAGTCCAGATTCCGCCAGACTTCGCAACCGATCACTTTTTGGGGACGTTGGGCGCGCGGCAATTCGCGCATCGCCTGCAACGCCGCGATGACCACCCCGATGTGCGTGTCGTGTTTATCCGCCAGATTGTGCGTATAGACCACACCCGGCTTGGCCGCGACCAGGATTTTTTTAAGATCGTTTTTCAATGCACTGTCCGTCGCACTCTTGACGGCACTGCTGGGATAATCCAGTTGCACCATCACGCCAAATTTGCCGACAACCGCCGCCGCATTTTGTTCCGCACGGCGCACGGTCATCAGTTGCGCATCCGTAAAATCCTTGTAAGCACCGGCGCGCGAACTGCCCGAGCCGTTGGTGCAGGTGACGCCTCCGAACCATTTTTTATCGCTAGCATGGCATTCCAGGATGCCGTGGAACGCCATGAACTCCAAATCGTCCTGATGTGCACCAATGCCGAGATGCGTGATGCGTTTAAATGCCCGCGCTTCCGGCAGGCCGTCCGGCACAAACACTTCGGCGGTTGAATTTTTGAATTTCATAAGTTTATTTTTTTAACGATGGCAAACTGGCCGCCGCTACGGCCTGCCCCACGCGTCGGGATTTTTCATCGGGCACGCGCAATTCAATTTTCGCGGCAACTTCGGGAAATTCTTTTTTCATCACTTCCAGGGCTTTGGCGATCACGATGTCGCCGCCCTTGCCCGTGGTCACACGACCCAAGATCAATACCTGCCGGAAATCATAAAACTCCGCATAATACGGCAGGGTATAACCGAGATAAATGCCGATGGTCTCGTAGATTTTAGCCGCGCGTGCATCACCTTTGGCCATCAATGCCTGCACTTCCTTCAAACGCTCCGGCAAACCCATGTCCTTCGGCAATTCGATGCCGGCGGCGGGCAACAGTTTGTTCACCGCCTGCTGCGAAAAATATAACGCACCCGTGCCGATGTCCCCGGCCCATTCATCCATGGCTGCGCCCGGTTGGTAATCCACCGGTGCGAACGCCAGTTCATTCAACCAGCCGAGGATGCGTCCTTGTTTATCCATGAAACCTGCCGCTTCGCTGGAACCCAGCGCGATGCCAAGCATGCCCTTGCTGCCGAGCGACAAGGCGCCCGCCAGCGCCGTCACGTCACCATCATTCATCACCACCACTGGCACCTTCCATTCCTTCTGGAGGCGCTTGAAAATGACGGCCGCCTGCGGAAATAATTTTTTGGGCACGGCACGCAACAACGAAGCGACGCGGATTTCGTTATCCACAATGATCCCGGCGCTGCTGCCACCAATCGCATCCACGCGGGGCAAGTACGCCGCCGCGCGATGCAGGGCGGACGCAACATGATGGTAATGATACCCGGGATTGGCCTGTGATTTGGGATCCCAGGGCATTTCCTCGGTGAAAACCGCCTCGCCGTCCACGACCGCAGAAACTTTATAATCGCTGGCGCCCAAATCAAAACCGATGCGGCAACCTTTCAGATGACCGCCGGCGGCGATCTGATTTTCCCTGGCATCCGGAATTTTTGCCGGCGTGGTGACGACCACTTCAAATTTCTTGCCGTAAGCCAGCGCCATCATCTCCGCATCAAATTTTCGTGCACCGCGTAACGAATAGGTTTTGCGGATGTGTTCGCCAATCGCCTTCGGTCCGCCGAGCTGCAGTTTCCAACCACCCCACGCCCACAGCAAAAATTTCACCAACCGCTCGACGTAGCGCAAAGTCTCGGCATCCGCCTCCGGCAACACCACCGTTTCGTAACGCGAAATCAGTTTGTTCTCGCGTTCCAAACCGATGATCAACGGCACGGCGCGACCGGATTTTTTGGCAGCGGCAACGTAGTCGCGATTAAACAGAATGGCCGGCGTGAAGCCGGGGTCAAGGGGCGGAATGAATTGAAGTTTGGTCATGGATTTTTAGCAAAAAATATGGTGAATGATTTATGGATAAACGGAATTTATGTCACGAGAAATTGCAATGCGCAGGAAATGAAACATCCAAGCACCAACTTCCAGAGAATGTTCAAATTCCAAACGCCAAAGCAATTTACAATACACGATGCATGCCGATGCCCATTGGGGTTTGAAGTTTGGAGCTTCTCTGGAGCTTGGAGCTTGGACGCTTGGGGCTTTTTCATGATTTCTCCCAAAATAATCCGACTTCGGAAATCGCCGGGCAAACCGGCGCGTGTGTGATGCGCAGGCGGACTTTGTCCGTGGTCACTTTTTCACTGTGCACCAGCCGGCAATTGCCAATGCTCGTGCCGCTGGCAAATTCAACCCATTGACCGTCACGCCACTGGTCCAAGGCAAAAGCTTCCACCCGCTGGCCGAGCGGCAAAAATTCCCGCAACCGGACCACGTTGAAGGTCACCGGTTTTTTGAACGTCAGCACCAGGCCGGCATTCGTCACGTTGTCATCGGTTGCCCAATAAGAACTATTCTTGCCGGAGACAACATTTTTTGGCGCGTATTTTTTGTCATCACCGCGCGTATTCGAGGCAGTGATTTTTGCTGCCCGGGCTAAATCCGTTTTGAAGGTGTCATCGAGAATTTTGTGGAATACCGCCAACGATTTCACGTCGTCGGCATCAATTTGTCCGCGCTGATCCGGCGGCAAATTCAACAGCAACGTCGCACCGCGCCCGACTGAATCATAATATAATTTTAGCAACTGCGCTGGCGTCTTGACCTTGGAATCTTCGTTGGCGTGATAAAACCAGCCGGGACGGATGGAGACATCGCATTCGGCCGGAATCCAGTTGGTACCGGTCCGATCGCCGTGATTAAGGAGTGCCAGCCGTTCCTTCGACGAGGGAGAAAAGTCCAGCGTATTGATCGTGTTCCAGCAGGGATCACCGGCAATGCCATGTTCATTGCCCACCCAGCGGATGTCGCCGCCGCCAAACATGCAGGCATCCGGCTGGAGTTCGCGCACGAGTTGATAGGTGACCGGCCATTGGTAATACGTCTCCGGATCAATCTTGCGCGTTTCCCGCGCGCCACCGTAATAACCGTCGCCGCCATTCGCCCCGTCAAACCACACTTCCGAAATTGGACCGTAATGCGTCAGTAATTCACGCAGTTGATGATGATAATAATCAACGTAAGCCGGGGTCCCGTAATCGGCGCGGTTACGGTCCCATGGCGAGAGATAAACACCGAATTTGATCCCGTATTTCTTGCAAGCATCCGCCATGGCTTTCACCACATCACCCTGGCCATTTTCCCAGCCGGAATTTTTGACGGAATGTTCCGTGTAAGCCGAGGGCCAGAGACAGAATCCGTCATGATGTTTGCAAGTCAGGATCAATTCCTTCATGCCGCCGGCGCGGGCGGCGCGAACGATCTGGTCAGCCGAAAAATCGGTCGGGGCAAAAACCTTTTCATTTTCGTCGCCATAACCCCATTCCCGGCCGGTGAACGTGTTCACGGTGAAATGGACGAAGCCAACGAACTCCATTTTCTGCCACGCCAGTTGCCGGGCGCTGGGCACCGGACCGTACGGCGCCAGTGGTTCCACCGCCAGAATCGTACTGGCCCCAAAAACCAGCCAGGCCGCGATGCCACATTTATTTCGCCCGGTCACTTTCATCTATTCCTCAGGAATGTTGGGCATTCCAATACACATCGCCGCGGGAATCAGTGCCGCCATCACCCTTCACGAAAGCGCGAATCATATAATGCGCGCCCGGTTTGGGCGCCGGCGCTTCCAGCGTAAAAATGGGCCGCCGCGGTTCACCGCCGGCAAAACCGTCGTGGGTGTCACGGCTAATTTCCCGACCATCTTCCAGCAACACGACCGAGGTGATATCAATGCCGTCATCGCCCCGGGTGTAGTCAAAGGTCACTTCCACCT
>DASYEY010000152.1:0-4733 GCA_036498725.1 Verrucomicrobiia bacterium
TTGCTGCGTAATTCCGTCGTCGGATTATTCCAGCCAAAATCAGTCAAATTCGGGACGCCCCAGAACAACATTGTTTCCGGAAAACTGGCGCCATCATGGTGAAAATAAAGCCGGGTGCGGTCTTCTGCAAATGGCAGTGCGTTCATATATAGTGCAAACCATGGCTGAATCAGGTCAAAGTCGCCGGTCGCGAGCAACGGCCAGTAAAGCAGGCGATTATTCTGGTTCCAATAGGAATTTCCCCAGGCACGATAATCGGGGCTATGATCCTCATTTTTGGATTCCTGCCCATCCGGAAGATCGTGGCCGACAGTAAACAGGCCGCCATTAAACTTTGCCGGCAAGGCCCCCCGCGATGAGGCGGCAACCATATAGCGCTGCATAAGATAACCTTGCGTAACGCGTTCTGCCTCTGGCGTACCGGTGACTTGCAGCCAGCTACGATCCCAGAAATCATGCCACCATTCCTCATGGTAAGCGCGTAATTGACGCAACGTAAGGTGGCTATTTTTCTCCACCAATGTCTGCAGATGGTTTTGCCAAGTCTGAGGCGAAACGGCGGATGTTTCTGTCAGTGCGGTCAAAGTCAGTTGGAAATACCTGCCGGGCATGCTGGATTGCAGGGTATGGTCATTGATGTTGGTCAAATCCGAACCGGCCAACGCTGCGCCGAAGCACCGATGGAGCAGGGGATCGGGATATTTTTGCGTGAGCGATTCCAGATGTTCCTGGGCCATAACCGTGGGATAAACGCTGCTCGGATTAAAATGGCACCAGGTAAGCTGATTCCCGCTGGCAGGGAAAACGGTATCAGCGGCCGTTTCAATCGGGAAATGACCTCCCAGTTCAAACATGCCGCCTAGATCGGGCTTGGTCGTCCGCCATAATTCCAGTTTTGCCGATAGCGTTGCTGCCTTTACTAAAGATGCCTCGATGCGGATTACCGGATGGTTGGCATCCACCCAGATTTGTAGACGGTTGTCACCGTTTTTGATCTCAATGCTGCCATTTTCCAGATGTAATGTCTGGGTGAAATCGGTCGTGCCGGTAAATGGATTGGGCGAGAGCTGCACCCGCACGCGGCCGAGTTTCACAAACTTGCCCCATTCGCTCAAAGCATCCGATTTCGCGACGAGGAGAACGAGATCACCGTTGGTTTCGGTCCAGACATTGGCAGTCACATCACCATTGCCAATCGGCATGGAATCATTCTCATTTGTGCCGGGCGAAGACCACGTCACGTTGTAGGTAGCGACGGAATCATGGATTTGGGCGAACACTGCTGCCGGCATGAAAAGCGCAAGCAACGCGAAGAGAACGGGTTTCATCCGCAATGAATGGGAAATAGGCGCGAAAGATTCAAGCCAATTCGACGGTTGGATTCAATTTTTGACGAGTGACCGGCAACTTGTTTGGTTTCCCTCCCCCTAATGTGGTGTTGCCTTGCGCCCATCACCCGACCTACTGTTTCTCTGAATTTAAGAACTATGTTCACCTCTTTCAAAACTCATCTTGAGACACAACTGGACGGCATCCGCACGGCGGGCACTTACAAGCGCGAACGTGTCATCAGCACCCCCCAAGGCACGGCCATCCGCGTCGCCGATGGTCAGCCGGTATTGAACCTCTGCGCGAATAATTACCTCGGCCTCGCGCAACATCCCGAGGTGCTGGCCGCCTCAAAAAAAGCGTTGGATGAATGGGGCTACGGTCTCGCGTCAGTGCGCTTCATTTGCGGTACCCAGGGTGTTCACAAAAAATTGGAGGCGAAGATCAGCGAGTTTCTGGGCACCGAAGACACGATTCTCTATGGCTCCTGCTTTGACGCGAATGGTGGTTTGTTTGAAACGTTGCTGGGCGCGGAAGACACGATCATTTCCGATGAACTGAATCACGCGAGCATCATTGACGGCATCCGCCTTTGCAAGGCACAACGAGCGCGTTATCTGAACAATAATGTGGCCGATCTCGAAGCCAAATTACAGGCGGCGGACGCGGCAAAAACACGGTTCAAGATGATTGCCACGGACGGCGTATTTTCGATGGACGGCTATATCGCCAACCTGCCTGCGATCTGTGATCTGGCGGAAAAATATGACGCGCTTGTGATGGTGGATGATTCACATGCGGTCGGCTTCATGGGCAAAACCGGCCGGGGCACGCATGAATACCATAACGTGATGTCGCGCGTGGACGTCATTACCGGAACGCTGGGCAAGGCGCTGGGCGGTGCGAGTGGCGGTTATACGAGCGGGCGCAAGGAAGTCATCGAATTTCTCCGGCAACGTTCGCGGCCCTATCTTTTTTCCAACACACTGGCTCCGGGCATTGCCGGCGCTTCCTTGAAAGTTTTGGAAATGCTGACAGCTTCCACTGAACTGCGCGACAAACTGGAGGCGAACACAAAATTTTTCCGCGAAGGCATGTCGCAGCTGGGCTTTAATATCCTGCCCGGCACGCACCCGATCGTGCCGGTGATGTTGGGCGAGGCGGCCCTGGCGGCAAAATTTGCCGACGCGATGCTGGCCAAAGGCGTGTATGTCATCGGCTTCTCGTATCCCGTTGTGCCGCAAGGCAAGGCGCGCATCCGCACGCAGATTTCGGCGGCGCACTCCCGGGCGGATCTGGAAAAAGCGATCAATGCCTTTGCCGAGGTGAAAAAGGAATTGGGGATATAGCCGCCTGGCTTAAAGCCATTGGCGTGCAAATATTGGCTGATATTACGACAGTCCTTTGACCGACCAACCTTTGCGATATTCGCGGTGGAGATATTGGTTGGCTTCGGATTGCGCGAATTTCATCCGGTGCGCATTCCATGCCAACGTGGTTTGTGGAAAGCGTGAGGCGATGTCGCCGAGCAAAATGGTTTCCGTAAGGGGGCCGGCGTAAGCGAAATCGGCCGTCGTCTTATCCTCGTCCCGGCAGGCATCCACGAATTGCCGCCAATGGTTGGTGCCTTTGACCCGTGGCAATTTATAGTCTTTAAATTTCGCAGCCGGATACAAGGTCGGATGCTCATCCGGATGCGGCAATAGCATCACGCCTTCCGTGCCAACAAAAATGGAGCCGGTATTGGGAACTTCCGCACCTTCGAGCAACGCAATGATTTCCGTTGGCGGCTTGGACTCACCATCGTACCAAGTGACCGGCAAGGTTTTTTCCGCAGTGCGAGTGGTGCCGGCAAATTGGTAATGAACCAGGCCATTCAGCGCCCAGTTCCATTGGTTGGGTGCCGGGCCTTCGGAACGGATTGAAATGGGCGCAGTCAAGCCGATGGATTCGAATACCGGATCAAAAATGTGACACCCCATGTCGCCCAAGGTCCCCGTGCCGAAATCCAGGCGTTTGCGCCAGTTACCGGGATGATAATAGTGATCGCCGATAAATGGGCGATCCGCACAGACACCCAGCCAGAGATTCCAATCAAAGTCCGCCGGCACCGGATCGGTGCGTTCTGGACGGGCCGACGTGTCACCCCAGGATTTCGGACACCATGAATGCACTTCTTTGATTTTTCCGATGACGCCGGATTGGACGATCTGCACTCCCATCCGATAAAAAGTGGATGAATGAATTTGGATGCCCATCTGGGTGACGACTTTTTTCTTATGCGCGATTTCGGTCATGCGGCGCACTTCTTGAATTTCATGCGCGAGCGGTTTCTGGCCATAAACATGTTTGCCGAGTTGCATGGCACTTACGCCGATCGGCGCGTGCATATGGTCGGGCACCGAAACATTCACGGAATCAATATTTTTGGCCTCCTTGTCGAGCAGTTCGCGCCAATCTTGATAAACTTTGGCATTGGGAAATTGTTTCCGGGCCTCCCCGGTATGGCTGAGGTCCACGTCACAGACCGCAACAATTTCCACATTGGCGCAGTTCGCGATGTTGGTGAGATCAGACCAAGCCATGCCCGCAGTGCCAAAACTGGCATGCCGCACGGTGCGGCTTGGCGGTTGCGCGATCAAGTTGGACGTGACATAGGGTGCGGCAAATGCGGCTGTGCCCAGTGTTTTAAGAAATGACCGACGCGACCATTGAGGCTGTAATTTCATGGCGAAAAGGATGGTTTAAATTTCAGTCCAAAGATTTGATGGAAATGTCGCGGAACATCACCGGGTCATTATGTCCGGCAAAACCAAAATGGCCGGAGGTGCGGTCTTTGCCCGGATGAGCGCGGTCATGCACGAACTCAGTGACCTTGCTCAAGTCCGCATCCAGAATTTGGGTGCCATTCAACACAACTTTGATCGTCGAGCCGTTGACTGTGACTTCCTCGTAGTTCCATTCGCCGATGGGATGTTGGTAGCCGCGCAACGCCGCCACCATGCCGTAAGCCGAGCCATGGGCCTGACGCGGATCAATCTTCTCTCCGGTATGCGCTTCGTAATTGTCATCCAGAACCTGGCATTCGCACATGCCGACGTAGGCGGTATCGCCGGTACCGGGATAACGGATGGCCAGGCCATTGTTGCCGCCCGGCGGCAGCTTGAACTCGAGCCGGGCAATAAAATTGGTATATTCCGCGGCCGTGTAAATTGTGCCCCCATCGCCGCGTTTCCATAAAATGGCGCCATTCGTCACTTCGCAATTGTTCAACGGTCCGCTCCAGCCGGTGAAATCTTTGCCATTGAAGACACGCTTAAATCCCCGGGGATCAGTGCCGCGCAATAATTTATCGGCTTGGACACTGTTGATTTCGCGAATGAAAAGATTACGCCACCGAATTT
>DASYEY010000153.1:0-63668 GCA_036498725.1 Verrucomicrobiia bacterium
AAAGTTCTGGTCATTTACGGAGGCCAATGCAAACGCATCGGGTTGATGGATCCACGCTTTGAGAAACCGGGGGCGTGGCGCGGGAAAACAGGCGCGATCAAGGGCGGTGATTGATTCCAAGGGAATTTGGCGGGCATCGAGCAGTGGCGCGACCGGTTTCCAATCAGTATTCGGTTTGATGCCTTCGAAGCGGGCATTGCGATAGGCGTAGACGCGGCCAATCTGCTTGTATTTTTCTACGTTCGTCAGCACGCCGTCGCCGCCTTGCGTGCACCCGGCCAAATGACGTCGAGCGGCCTCATGAATAGCCAAGCCGTAGCCGCGTCCACGAAACGGTTCGGCTACGATATAGCAGCCAATGAATCCAAACGTATCGTCATAGCGCACACTGCTGACAGTGGCGATGGCTTGACCATCCAATTCGCCCACGAAGAAACCGTTGGGGTCAGCGGTAAAAAAAGTTTCGGCATCATGCAGGCCGGGATTCCATCCTGCTTCGCGCATCCACGGGATGGGCAGGGCTGCCAGCCCGACCGGGTCTAGTTGGCGAATGCGATAACGGCCTGAAGCCAGATCACATGCGGCATCGGAGTTGGAATCTAAGCATTTCATAGAATGGTCGGATGAAGTGTGTCTGGTTGCAGCATAGCAATCTTTGACCCAGAGAACCACCGTGTTCCATTCGATAGATGGTTTGCCGTGAGTAGAAATAGTTGTCCACCAAGTATTTATAAAATTCCCAGACGCTTTGCACCTTTCGCTTTTTGATTTATTCTGATGGCTGACGAAATATTCGTTAGCAAATCATGAATGCCATTCAAGGATACCATCTTATCAAGCCGGAAGAGTTACATTGGCGGCCGTCCAATTTGATGAAAATCCCCAACGCGGATTATCTGGAGCGCACCGGGAGCGAAAACCTCGGCGTGCGGCTTTGGCGGCTGCCGCCCAAAAGCGCGAACACGCTGCACAAACATATCCGGGCAGAGGAATTTTATTTCGTGCTGGAGGGCACAGGCCGTTTGCTCGTAGGTGATGAGACATTGACCGTGTCGCGGCATGGTGGCGTGCTGGTCGGTCCGGATCAATTGCGTCAGGTGTTCAACGACACCGACGCCGAGGTGCTCTGGCTTATCATTGGAGCGCCGGAAGAACTAGAATTTCTGCAAGGCTCAAAATCGCAGATGGATCTTTCGCTCATTTATCCGACCGATCCGAAGCAATTGCCTGCAGAACTTGCGGGCGTGCAATGGCCGCCACCAAGCTGAACCTCGTGACAAAAATCAATAATCACGACGATGAAACCCACTGTTTATATTATCCTCTTTCGCGGTGTTGGCGGAAAAACGCAACTGCCAGTCAAGGTGCTGCGCGAAAAACTCACTGAAGCGGGATTTGAAAATGTAGCAACGTATATCAACAGCGGCAACGCCGTCGTCCGCAGCCGATTGAACCGTAAGCAGGTCATCGCCACAATTGCCGAGCTTTGTCGCACGCAATTCGCTTTCGATAAGCCAATTTTTGCACCGACACTGGCTGAATGGAACACTATGATTGCACGCAATCCTTTTGCCAAATCCGCAGCTTTGGCACCTGCAACAGTTCATGCGGCGCTGCTTGCGAGCGAGCCGAAGACAGAAGACCTCGAACGCGTGCGCGTCTGCGCGGTGAAAGGCGAGGGGATTGAGGTGGTTGAAGGTGTCGCTTATCTGCATCTGCCGCACAGTTTCGGACGAAGCAAGCTGGCGGAGAAATTCGACAAATGGATCGGCGTGACGAATACCATACGGAATTGGAATACGGTGCTTAAGCTCGCCGAACTTGGACGTCAGAGCGGCCAGGACAAGGCCAGCGACTAGAGCGTTTTAAATAGACTTGTAGCCGATCTCAGGCTGATTTTGTAGGAGGTGACAAGTCTCTAACTTAAAAGGCAGCCAATACGAGGACGAGTCTGACAATGAAGACGAGGATGAAGGCGTCGGGCCATATTCGTCCCCAACGAAATTCGGCCACAGTTTTATTTAATACGCGCTTAGTCTGCCGGGTAGAACCTGCCTGGACCGTGAATTAAAATCTTCGACGTGGTAAGCCGAAAATGTTTCACTCAACGATATGGCATCATCCTATCCAACCATCATTCCGGGACTGCGCAGTCCGTCTGAAACAATCAAGGGCATTGTCTGGTTTGGCCGCATGCTGGATAAAATCCGGATTGCCGCGGCGGAAAAACTGCCGGAAGGCTGGCAGCCGGCGCGCGGACAGAAGATGAAGAATAGTTTTGACGATCGTTGCTGCCAGTTTCTCAAAATTGACTATGCCGCGATTGAAACGGAAACGCTTAAGGGCGACAAATCAGATGAGCAGTTGCTTGAATGGGCGTTTCAGCAAGGCCGCCGGCCCAACGAACAGGAGATTGAAGTGTGGAATGGTTTCATGGCCAAGCGTGGTTGGCGCGATAGCGGCACTCAGCGGTTGAATGAACGCCTGGCTGAGATTGGCCTGCCGCCGGGCGTCGTGAAAACCATGTTTGAATTTATTGACCTCGACGAGGGCCGTTTGCAACCTGGTCCGGTACGGCAAATCGCTTGAAGTGCAAAGGAACCTTTGAGCTGAGCACAAAATTTCCGTGATTGTCGCTGTACCTATTTACAGCTGGCCAGTGAATCTGGTATGCGTATGGTTTGACATTCAAGGAACAGTCTTAATTTAGAACCAACATGTCCAAACCAGCAGCCAACGCGGATGCTGAAAACTCGCCTAGTGCGACGGTAACTGCTTCGGCCAGTGCCGGTAAAACCCCCTCCGGAATTTTGCTGCGGGCTGAAGAATTTGCAGATGCCTTCTTATTTGACGAATGTCTGACGAACCCTGAAAACGGGCGGCGGGCGCGGCTTATTTCCCGGTTCGGTCTGCTCGGATTTTTCTTCGGACTATTTTTCGCCACCTTTTACCTTTTGATTGGCCATCATTGGGGAACTGGTATTGTGCTGGTTTGCGGTTTTAGTTTTGGCTCCGTCCCGTTCCTGATGAAGTTCACGCGCTCATTGAATTTTGCGGGTAATCTGCTGGCCGCGATCATGACTGCCGGTTTTAGCGCGTTGTGTTGTGTGGAGGGTGGTTTATCCGGTCATGCGGTCGCCTGGCTGGCTGCGGTCCCGCTTTGTGCCCTGCTCATGGTTGGCAAGGAAGCTGCACGTTGGTGGCTGGTGGTTTGTTTTATTACGGTCAGCGTTTTTGGCAGTGTGGGCTTGGCTGGCTTCACCCTGCCGATGACTTATTCCGTCCAATGGCAACCGCTCGTTTCCTTTGCCGGTTATCTGGCGCTGGTCTTGTTCATGTTTTATCTGGGGATTATTTTTGAGACCAGCCGCGAACAGGCTTTTAATAAAATGCAGCAGGCCATCGCCGAACTCAAGGCTTCCAACGATCAGCTTTTAAGCCTGAACAACGAGAAAAATGAATTTCTCAGCATCGCGGCGCACGATCTAAAAAACCCCCTGACGACGGTGATTCTCGGCGCGGAGATCATCCAGCGGGCGGAGCTTTTGCCACGCCATAAAAGTGTGGCGCAAGACATTATCCAGGCTGGTACCCGGATGCGCGGCTTGATCACCGACCTGTTGGATACAAATGCGATCGAAGAAGGCCGCTTCGTTTCCAAACTGGAACGATGCGATCTGAACGCCTTGCTGGCTGAGAGCTTGAAACAAAATGGCACCATCGCTGCGCGCAAGGAAATCACTCTCATGCTGGTTTCTTCGGCTGAAGCCTGGGCACGGACCGACCGCGCCGCCACCCTGCAGATTTTTGACAACTTCATTTCCAACGCCATCAAATACTCACCTTACAAATCGACTGTCTGGTTACGGGCGTCGGCGGCGGGTGGAAAAGTTTCCGTGGCCATCGCCGATGAAGGTCCCGGCCTGAGCGCAGCGGACCAGGAAAAATTATTCCGTAAATTTACCCGGCTCACCGCCCGTCCGACCGGCGGTGAATCATCCAATGGTCTGGGTCTTTCCATTGTCAAACGCCTGGCCGAGGCGATGGGCGGCTCGGTGGAATGTCAGAGTATTCTGGGCAGCGGGTCAACTTTCACCGTGCATCTGCCAATGTGGTCGGAAGCGATGGCGCTGCCGTCGAAGTGATCAGGAACAAAGTCCCCGCGGTTTTTACTCGTTGACGCAATCGTTTTGATTAAGCTCCCGGCATGAAATCCAGCAAGGTCAGGTTTAGCTTGAGAACCTTTTGGTCTCGGTCTTTCAGCCAAAGACAAAATCATTTTTCATGATATGAGCCAGCTACTTCCATCTGGGCCGGCTTCGCGTAAACCATGGTATCGGGTACTTTACATTCAGGTTCTGCTCGCGGTCGGGATGGGGATTTTAATCGGCCACTATTTCCCTGACTTCGGCCAGGCGCTGAAACCCCTCGGCGATGGCTTTGTGAAGCTGGTAAAAATGATCATCGCACCGATCATTTTCTGCACCGTGGTGCATGGCGTTGCCTCCGTGCAATCATTGAAGAAACTCGGCCGGGTTGGGTTGAAGGCATCGCTATATTTTGAAGTCGTTTCGACGCTGGCGCTGATTATCGGGTTGGTCGTGGTCAACGTGCTTAAGCCGGGCGCCGGTTTTAATATTAACCTAGCTACGTTGGATCCGAACATCGGCGCCAGTTATGCGCAAAAGGCCCATAGCCTGGGTGCGGCTGGCTTTTTCTTAAATGTGATTCCTGATACGTTATTCAGTGCGTTTACCACGGGTGATTTGCTACAGGTGTTGCTGGTGTCCGTGCTGGCGGCTTGCGCCATTTTTGGTTTGCCGGAAGCGCAGCGCGTGCCGGTGTTGAACGTGATTGAGCGCTTTGGTGAATTGGTCTTCGGCATCATGCGCATTATTGTCAAACTGGCGCCGTTGGGTGCGTTGGGCGCGATGGCTTTCACCGTTGGCAGCTATGGGCTTGGTTCGTTGAACAAACTTGGTGCGTTGATGCTGGGTTTCTACACGACCTCGGCGTTATTCATTTTTGTCGTGTTGGGGCTGATCGCCATGGTGACTGGGTTTTCGATCGTCCGTTTTCTGGTTTACATCAAGGATGAATTATTGCTCGTGCTGGGAACCAGTTCATCAGAAACCGCGTTGCCGGGCATGATCCAGAAGCTGCGCGGGTTGGGTTGTCAGGACTCAACCGTCGGTCTGGTGATCCCGACGGGTTATAGTTTCAATCTTGATGGCACGAACATCTACATGGCCATGGCGGCCATTTTCCTCGCGCAAGCTACCAATACGCCACTTGGGCTGCGGGATGAAATTGCCCTGCTCCTGGTTGCGATGATTTCTTCCAAAGGCGCCAGTGGTGTGACGGGTGCCGGGTTCATCACCTTGGCAGCCACGCTGGCGGTGGTGCCGGCGATTCCGTTGCCGTCACTGGCTTTGCTGGTGGGGATTGACCGTTTTATGAGCGAATGCCGCGCCATTACCAATCTGATCGGCAATGGCGTGGCGACCGTGGTCATCAGCCGGTGGGAAAAGGAAATCACGCGCGAACAATTGCAAGCGGCGCTGAAAAATGATCAGCCGGTGAACATATAATTTTCGCCAGCTGCAGCACATGGCTTGGCGTGTCTGAATAATCAATTTTGACATCTGGCTCATCCTCCTCGCTCTCACCTGCTGCTGAAAATTCGAGGATGAGGACGAGGACGACGATGAGGATGATTGAGTGGCAGCTCTATTTTCAGACACACTCTTACATATTTCAAACGCGGTAACGTTTGCCCCGGATGCTACGTCTGGAAAAACATGCTCAGAAAATTGTGCCTGCTATTTTTGTTCCTGACACTGGCCAGTTCATTCGTCCGGGCGGCGGATAATTTTCACGAACTGACTTTCACGCTGGCAGGGGTGACACGTACCGCTCTGGTGTACGTTCCGCCGTCGGCCAAGACGAACAGTTCACCGCTGGTGTTTGTATTTCATGGTCACGGCGGTAATGCCCGCCAAGCTGCCCGCAGTTTTGCGTTGGATCGCGAATGGCCGGCAGCGATCTCGGTTTATCCACAGGGATTAAACACGCCCGGCCAGTTAACGGATCTGCCCGGAAATCGCCCCGGCTGGCAGGCGGCGATCGGCGATGAAGGTGATCGCGATCTGAAATTTTTTGATGCCATCCTCGCCCGGCTCAAACAGGATTACGCCGTTGATGCAAAACGTATTTACTGCACCGGCCATTCCAATGGTGGTGGATTTACTTATCTGTTGTGGCTGGCACGGGGGGATGTATTTGCCGCAGTGGCCCCTTCTTCGGCCGCAGCGAAATATGCTGAAAAATTAAAATCAAAACCGGCATTGATCATCGGAGGACGGAATGACCCCTTGGTGAAGTTTGTCTGGCAGGAGCGCATGATGAATGTTGTACGCCAGATTAATGGTTGTGTGTCGACGGGTGAACCTTGGGACAAGCAATGTACGATTTACGCGTCTGCCGGCGGCACCCCGCTGGTCACTTGCATCTTTCCCGGCGGCCATCAATTCAACACTGCCGCACCAGCCTTGATGGTAAAATTCTTCAAGGAACATCCAGCTGAACCGGCGAAATAAACCGGTGACTGATCAAAGGGGGCAGGCGATCATGCGTGGGCAAAAAAAAGCTGTCTCTCCAATTTTACCATCTGGAGAAACAGCAATTGCCCGTCCGGAGCTACTTCTTTTTTGCGGCGGGCTTCTTTTTTGCGGCCGGTTTTTTCTTGGCAACGACCTTGGCTTTGACTGCGGGTTTCTTAGATGGTTTGGCTCCCATAACTTTATTTTTTGTTTTTTTGTTTGTGAGTTGACTCACCTGCGGAATGACAGTTTCTCCGAAGGCGAGACCATCTTGCTCTTCGTTCTTCACATTGTAAACACTGGATATAAAGATTTTCAGGCTTCATCACGCATCAACGCGGTGGTTGACAATCGGATTGCGGACGTCAATTTACTGAAACCGTTATGATAAAATTATGCCTGATTTTCGGCTGCTGGTCGGTGTTGCTGGTGAGCTTGCTCGCGGCGGATGGCGTGAGCAACCAATCCGGTTTATCAACAACGGCGACGGAATCGTATCAGATCCGCAACAAAAAATTCGGTGATCTACTGCGTCCGGAAAATGCCAGTGGGGCGGAAGGGGCGCGCATTGTGTTGTATCCAGCTGAGCCGTGGAAGTGCATGACCTGGAAATTGCAACCAGTGGGCGACGCCATCTTCCGCGTGCAAAATCATTTCACCGCAAAAACGTTCATTGTGAAATCTGGCGACGGGGACAAGGCCGTCGTCCAAGCCAAACTGTTGCCGGAGAAAAGTGAGCAGTCACTTTGGCGTTTCGTCAAATTGGCTGACGGTGCCTACGAAATTTGTGATGCGAAATCAGGGACTGCGTTGACTGCGGTGGAAGTTGCGGGCGGATCGGCACGGATTGTCGCTGCGTTGTGGTCGGGCACTGATAATCAAAAATGGTCGCTGGAGAAAATTGATCCCGCCACGTTGACGATGTGAATCAATCCGGCTTCCGCTCCGACAGTACGCGTTCAATCCTGCGGTCAGGAATCAGCCAGAGCAGAGCCACCAGCACATATAAGGCGACCGAAATCCAAGTATTCGCAAAAGCGAAGAAGATGCCGGCGATGTAGAGCACGGGTGAAATTTTCCCCTTCCAATCCTTGCCAATCGCTTTTTTGAGCAACGAGTCAGAGCCTTGCTGGGTGATGATGGCTCGTTGCAGGATAAAATAGGCGATGGCTGCCATGAGTAGGATGCATCCGTAAACCGCCACCGGTAGCGGCGCGAGATGGTTTTCTCCCACCCATGCGGTTGAGAATGGAAACAAAGACAACCAGAAGAGTGCATGCAGGTTGGCCCACAAAATGCCACCGGTGACGCATTTGGTGGATTGAAACATGTGATGATGATTATTCCAATAAATGCCAACGTAGATGAAGCTCAATACATAACTTAAAAATACCGGTAGCAGACCTTTGAGCGCCTCCAACCCTTCTTTGTGATCCGGCACTTTTAATTCCAGAACCATAATGGTGATGATGATGGCAATGACCCCGTCACTAAAGGCTTCCAACCGATTTTTTTCCATGCGCTGATTTTAACCGTTGTTCCCGTAGTGTCCACGGTAACATCGTCAATCTCGACGGCGGACTGGCATTCCATCACCAGTCTGATTAAACTTGGCGGCGTGAAATCGCACAATCACTTAAAAGGAGCGCGAGTTTATCTTTCCGGCCCGATGGATTTCGTGGCGTCCCGCGCGAACGAAAAAAAATTCGGCTGGCGCAATCGCGTCGGTGATTTCATCCGTAATTGTGAAGGCATCGTATTTGATCCATGGTTCAAGCCGGCGGTGCGGGGACTACATCAATATGGATTGGAAGACTTGAACACGCTGGATGCGCGGGAAAATTGGACGTTCGAGCCGGGTGTGCCGGGCGACACCACCCGCGCGCAAATCGCCGAAAAATTCTGGGAGACCCTGCATATTGATCTGCGCATGGTGGATACCAGCGATTTCACCATCGCATATTGCCCCACGAATATTTACAGCGTCGGCACCGCGCACGAAATCATTCTGTCCCGCCAGCAACTCAAGCCTGTGTTATTTGTCAGTCCGCCGGTGGCTTTTCCGTCGCTCGAAAAATTGCGTGCCCATCTTAAGGATGATCCGGCTGGGTTGGCGCTGTTGGAAAAACTGGCGCAGGAAGTACCGATCAAATCAAATCCGCGCGCGATCCCCAGCATGTGGTATATGCCACTTATCGGTTCAGGCAATTTCTTTGACGGCTTTGGCTTTCAGCCGTACATCGAAAAATTCGGCTGGCAGCCGATTCCCATGGATGAGCAGGAAGCCGCTCACCCGCCGAAAAAT
Source organism: Verrucomicrobiia bacterium (assembly GCA_036498725.1). Taxonomy (GTDB): domain Bacteria; phylum Verrucomicrobiota; class Verrucomicrobiia; order Limisphaerales; family UBA11358; genus UBA11358. The sequence goes on from DASYEY010000153.1 coordinate 8,908, forward strand.
CCGTTGCTACCGTTTTTGGAAAAGCTCAAGACCGAAGTCCCGCCGCGCTGGGATAACAAACTCAAACAATATGTTCCCAATGATGAATGGTTGCTGTGGGAGCTTGACGGTCTGGGTAAAAATAACCCTTGAGCTCGGTTTCAATTTTTATCGCGCTTGACCGGCGGCGTCTCGCGCGGAGTGATTTCCAACTCCAACCGGTAAGTCCGCCGGACAATTTCCAAAACTGACTTCACGCCGATTTCGGTACCGACCAGCAACCGCTGCAAATCATCAATGCTGGTCACGGCCTGGTTCTTTAAACCCACCAGCAAATCACCTTCGTGTAAACCGGCTTTGGCCCCCGGACTATCCGGCTCAATCGCCAAAACCAAGACACCTTGAGAGTTCTTCAAGCCCAGATACCGGGCAATCCTTGGATGCACCGGCGCGGTCTGGCCTTGGATACCCAACCAGGCGCGCCGAATGCGCCGTTCCTTGATGAGCCACGCGGCCGTCAATTCAGCCGAATTACTGGCGATCGCGAAACAGATTCCTTGGGCGGAGGGAATGATCGCGGTATTCACGCCGATGACTTCCCCGTGCGAATTGAGCAGCGGACCGCCAGAGTTGCCGGGATTCAGGGCAGCGTCCGTCTGCACGATATTTTCGATGGTGCGCCCGGTTTGTGCGCGCATACTCCGACCCAGTGCGCTGATCACGCCGGCTGTGACGGTTTGCTGAAAGCCCAAGGGGCTGCCGATGGCCACGGCGATCTGGCCAACCCGCAGGTGGTTGGAATTGCCAAATTGAATGAGCCGCAAATCGGGAGCATTGATGCGGATGATCGCAAGATCGGAATCTGGGTCGTCGCCCATCAACTCAGCGGGATAGACCCGTCCGTCTGCCAGCGAAACCCGGATGTCGGTTGCCGCGTGTACCACGTGGCTATTGGTGGCGATATAACCGTCCGGCGTGATGATGAATCCCGAACCGCTGCCCTGACCATTCTGTCTCTTGCCCGTGGTTCGTTGTACGCGAATGTTCACTACCGAATCGCGTGCCCGTTCGACCACGCCACTGACGGTTTGCGAATAAGCATCAAGCAACGCGGTGTCGTCAGCGGTGGAAAAGCGTTTCTCGGGGAAAGGGCGTGAACCACTGCCATCCAAAATAGTATGAACCATTGGAGCCTGCCGGTCTTGAAACACTTCCGATATTTTCATCGTATTTCATGATTCCACGGGTTTCACGGTTTGCCAAATGAACTGCGGAAGGAGGGGGTAACCGAAGCGGCGAATGGCTGCTTCAGCGCTTCCCCGGTCGTATGATGCGGACTTCAGGCCGGTACATGATTCTTATCTGCAAATCACCGCGTCCGCCGCGTGTTTTCGGTAATCCTTCGTTTGGCAGGCAGATGATCTCACCCCGTTCCACCTGACGGGGGATGGCGACCCGTAAATAATTCCCCACCAAGCCGCGCACCGATTCTGTGCCACCTTGCAAAGCGCGTTGATTGGTGATTTTCAGGTCGCAACGCAGATCTGAGCCGCGCACTTTAAAGCGAAAATCCGGCTGGGCTTTTACGCGGGCCAGGACAAATCCGCCACCACTGGTGTCGCGAGGAATTTTAAAACGGGTGCCGGGTGCGGTTTGGGGCGGGATGATCAGCGGATAGATTTCCATCTGGTTCGCCTGTCCGGGATCTTTCACGCGAACTTCCAAGGTTGTCCCGCGCAGGAAATCTTCCAAACGCAAATAAACATCCTGTGAAAGATTAGCCTGCGGCCTTGCCATCCGTGTTTTTGTCGGACGTTTTTCTGCCGTTTGAATTTCAGCGTCATAGGCTTCACGTCGCGTTGGATCGCTTAAAACCTCATAAGCGGCATTCAATTCCTGGGTGTGTTTTACGGCGGCGGTTGAACCCGCATTGACATCCGGGTGATGCTGTCGGGCGAGAATCCGGTAGGCGGTGCGGATCTGCGAATCGGAACAACGCCGGTCTAATCCGAGCGTTGCGTAATGATTGGGGATGGTTGATTGCAACCCGCAAAGTTTAATCGGCCCGGCCTTGGGACGCCAGCGTACACCGTTTAAAATCTGGACTGATTGTGCCAGCTAAATCAAATCAACGTGCGGCCACGGCTCGACTCCGTACCGGCATTCTGTTTTTCTATTCCTGATAAATTTATGAACCGCAAAATGATTCTGGCAGTGGAGATGAGCCAGGTCGGCCAGGAATCACTTCGTCGCGAAGGATTTGTCGTCACGTCGCTGGTATCTTCCGTGCAAAATGATCCCCGCCGGTTGCGCCCGCATTATCACGATTTTTTCCAGATGATGTTGCTGCGGGGGAATGGATCGGTGATGCATGATTTTCGTGATGATTCCGTCAGCGGCCTGACGTTGTTGTTTTTGACTCCCGGACAGGTCCATACGTTGCAGCCGCGCCGGGACTTTGATGGCATCACCATTTCGTTCACCCAGGGTTTCTTTGATCATCGCGCCGCACCACCCAGCGCCCTGTTTGAACTGCCTTTTTTCTTTGCGACCGAAATGTCGCCGTTATTGAAAATTCCCCGTGATGACCGATTCCGGATTGCTGAAGCGTTCATTGAAATCCAGCGGGAATTTAATGCTGCGGAAGCGAATGCGGCAGAAATTGTCCGCGCGTGGCTGCGGATTTTATTCGCCCGGGTGTTGCGCCTGCTGGGACAAGACCGGCGACCGGCCAGTCCTTCACGCCAATCCGTTTTACTGCGGCAATTCCATCTGGCGGTGGAGCGCAATTTCCGGCAGGAACACGTCTTGGCAGATTACGCGCGTGAACTTGGAGTCACCGCCAATCATTTGAACGATGTGGTGCACGCCGAGACCGGGCGTTCCGCCGGCAGCATTGTGCGCCAACGTCGTTTGCTCGATGCGCAACGTTTATTGTCGCATTCCGACCTGAGCGTTTCCGAGATCGGTTACCAGACCGGCTTTCCCGATCCGTCCTATTTTGGACGCTTCTTCCGCCGGGAAACCGGGGAGACGCCAGCGGCGTTCCGATTGAAAATCCGAGAAAAGTACCATTCAAAGGAACGTTAGTGCCGTTTACCGCATTTGCGGCCAGCGTGGGATGTTTTATTGTGGGCGGGTCTATGACAACTGTCCAAGTCCAGGAAATGCCCGTCCGTAATAACCCTGCCACGATGACCCATAACACGGTCATGGCAGTATTGTTTGCCATCAGTTTTTCCCACCTGTTGAACGATACCATCCAGGCCTTGTTGCCTTCGATGTATCCGATGCTGATTGATTCATTCCACCTGACCTATGCGCAGATCGGTTGGATCACCTTCACTTTTCAATGCACCGCTTCCGTGTTTCAGCCGCTCGTCGGCTGGGTGACAGATAAAAGGTCAATGCCCCATTCGCTGGCGTTCGGCATGGGATTGTCGTTCGTGGGACTATTGGCGTTCGCTTTTGCCAGCAACTACGCGCTCATCCTGATCGCTTCGGCGGTCATTGGTTTGGGTTCTGCCATTTTCCATCCCGAAGCTTCGCGGGTAGCCCATATGGCTGCCGGTTCGCGGCGGGGGTTTGCGCAGTCCTTGTTTCAACTCGGCGGCAATACCGGCAGTTCCCTCGGGCCGTTGTTGGTGGCGGCGTTTGTGGTGATGCATGGTCAAAAGTCGGTTGCGGGATTTTCCGCGCTGGCCTTGATGGGCGTTTTTGTGCTGTGGAAAATTGGCACCTGGCAGCGCAACAATTTTCACCGCATCGCACTCAAAAAGGGAGCTGGCCACTCAACTGTGGTATTGCCGCGCAAAAAGGTGATTACGGCATTGGCCGTGTTGGTTGCCTTGATTTTTTCCAAATACGTTTATCTCACGAGCATGACGACCTATTATACGTCGTATTTGATCCATCATTTTGAGGTGTCGGTGAAGACGTCTCAATTATTACTTTTCGTATTTTTGTTCGCGGTGGCGATGGGCACGATCATCGGCGGGCCCGTGGGTGATCGTATCGGCCGCAAGCGGGTGATCTGGGTCTCCATTTTAGGCGTTGCCCCGTTCTCATTATTATTGCCGCATGTCGGATTGGTGGGAACGGTGATCCTTACGGTGTTCATCGGCACGATTCTGGCGTCGGCCTTCTCGGCGATCCTGGTGTATGCCCAGGAACTAGTGCCCGGAAAAGTTGGGATGATTGCCGGTTTATTTTTCGGCCTCGCGTTTGGCATCGCTGGCATCGGCTCGGCAGCCCTTGGCCATGTGGCCGACCACACCGGCATTGAATATGTTTTCGGCATTTGTGCGTTTTTGCCCTTGCTCGGGTTATTGACGATTTTGTTGCCGGATATTGAGCCGGCGCGCAAGCCTCATTGATGACTGCCTGACCCACGTTTAATGACGTGCTATTGTACGGGTTTATGTCATACTTACAGCTATGCCATTTCGTGCACTGGGACTAGATCCCAAAATTTTACAAGCGGTTCAAGAAGCCGGTTATACGGAGCCGACGCCGATTCAAGCGGCGGCCATTCCGCCGATCATTGCGGGAAACGACCTGATCGGCATCGCGCAAACCGGCACCGGAAAGACAGCGGCGTTCACCCTGCCGATCCTGACGCGGCTCGTGGCGACGATCGGCGACGGCCGTCAACGCGGCACGCAAGCGCTGGTGCTGGCACCCACGCGTGAACTCGCGTTACAGATTGAAGAAAACGTGCGGGCTTATGCGAAGCATCTACCGTTGCGGGTGGCGACTATTTTCGGTGGTGTGGGCGAACAGCCACAGATCAATGCATTGCGGGCTGGCACACATCTCATCATCGCCTGTCCCGGCCGTTTAATGGACTTGATGCAACGCCGGTTCGCGGATTTTTCCCAACTGCAATATCTGGTGCTCGATGAAGCCGACCGGATGCTCGACATGGGATTTTTGCCTTCGATCAAACAAATCGTCCGGGCGTTGCCGACGAAACGGCAGACACTTTTATTTTCGGCCACCTTGTCCAAAGAAATCGAAGCGCTGACCCATGAGTTTCAACATCAGCCGAAAACGATCCAGATCGGACGCCGTTCCAACCCGGCAGAAACGGTGACTCAATTGGTCTATGAAGTGCCGAAGCACCTCAAACCGGCCTTGTTGACGCATCTGTTGCGCGAACCGGGCATGAACATGGTGCTCGTATTTTCGCGCATGAAACATGCCGCGGATCGTGTCGCCCGCAGTCTGGAACAACAGGGCATCCGTACGGCGACGCTGCATTCGAATCGTTCGCAAAACCAGCGGTTGCGGGCGTTGAAAGATTTTAAATCCGGCGCAGTGCGGGTATTGGTGGCGACGGATATTGCGGCGCGCGGGATTGACGTGGATGGCATCTCTCACGTTGTGAATTATGATTTCCCGATGCACGTCGAAGATTACGTTCATCGGATCGGGCGCACGGGCCGGGCTAATGCCGTCGGTGACGCGATTAGTTTTGTGACGCCGGAGGATCACACCGAATTGCGCGCTCTCGAACGTTTCATCGGGCGCGGCATCGTGCGGAAACGGGCGGAAGGATTTAATTATGCCGCCAGTGCCCCTCAGAGACCGGCGGACGATCAACGTCCTCGCCCGCAATCCCCCTTGCCGCTGCGCGGGCAACATAATCCACGCCGACCGCAGCCACGTCCTGGTGGCGGTGGTGGTTCCAACTCATTCTCAGCAGGGGGGCGTTCATTTTCGCGTCCGGGGCGGGATGGCCGTCCGCAAGCCGGTGACAATCGCAAACGTCAATCGGGTGGTGGCGGGCAACCGCCGCCGGCCAGTGGTAATCGGGAAGGTGCTAATCAGGCTTCTTTTCGTGACCGGCCGCGGAATCCGGGGCGCCGGTTCGGCAATTGGTAGGCGATTAGGTGGCTGAAGCCAAGCGGCCATCTTGCCATAGAGCCCGCTAAATCGTCCTCATGCTCATCGTCATCCTCGTTCTCGCCGGTTGGTGAAAATTCGAGGATGAGGTTGAGGATGAAGCGGAAGACAAAACTGATGATTCAGACACGCACTTAAACTTAAGACTATTCCGTTACTTCATCGGACAAGGGGCTCGGTTTGACACCGAGCAACTTTGCGCCTTTCAGCAGGCGGCAGAAATCCTTTTTGCTGGTGACATGTTGCGTGCCTTTTTTACTGGCCAGACTGAGCTGGGATTTATATTCCACTTCGAGGCGTTCGAGCCGTACGATGCGGATATATTCCTTGCCTTGCTTCCAAAGTTGACCCTGACCTAATTTCATTTTGGCAGCATACCGCCACCGGAGGGAGGTGGCGACAGATTATTCAATGAAAGAAATTAGTTGCTATTCTCAGGAAAACGGTCATAGTCGGGGTACCTGTTAGATAGCTTGTAAGTCCCACGGCATGGTAAATCCTCAAGTGAACATAGATTCAGTGATGATTTGAAACCCGAAGACCGGGAACAGTCTGGTGAATGCAGTGTTAGTCGGACAGTAAAACATCACATGAGTAATAAATTGTTTGTGGGAAATCTTTCCTTCAATACCACTGAAAACGACCTGCAAGACGCTTTTGCGGCCCACGGAACGGTCACTGAAACCAACCTGATGATGGATCGCATGACCAATCGCCCCCGTGGCTTTGGTTTCGTGACCATGAGCACAGCTGAAGAAGCACAGAAAGCTATCGCTGCTTTGAACGGTGCCCAATTGGATGGCCGTGCTTTGACGGTCAACGTTGCCCGCCCGCGTGAAGAACGTCCGGCTGGTGGTGGTGGCGGCGGCGGTCGCCGTGAATTCGGCGGCGGCGGCGGCGGACGTCGTGAACGCTATTAATCGCGTTTAGATTAAACACGTTTTAAATAACCGTTTAATTTTTTTTGCAACGGAGACTGGGCAACCAGTCTCCGTTTTTATTTTTGCACGCCGGGCTTGCGGTTGACAGAAATCACGCCTAAAAAGGGCCATGGCGCAAAATAATCCACCCATTGATCCCGGTGTCCGGATTGGACACGTTCATCTAAAAGTGGCTGAACTGGAGCAGGCGCTAAACTTCTACTGCGGCGTGCTTGGTTTCCAATTGCAGCAGCGTTTCGGCTCCCAGGCCGCGTTTATTTCTGCGGGCGGTTATCATCATCACATCGGCTTGAATACTTGGGAAAGCCGGGGTGGTTCGCCGCCACCGCCACATAGCACCGGACTTTATCATCATGCGATCTTGTATCCCACGCGGGCGACGCTGGCCGATGCGCTGCGGCGCGTGGTTACGGCGGGAATTACAATTGATGGCGCGGCGGATCATGGTGTGAGCGAGGCGATTTACCTGCGCGACCCGGATCAGAACGGCGTGGAATTATATTGGGACCGGCCGCAAGAAAAATGGCCAAGAACGCCGACGGGCGAACTGGCCATGTTCACGCACGCGTTGGATCTGGACGCGTTGCTGAAAACGTGAGCTTACTTGTGCGCGGGAATGAAATGGTCGTGGCGCGGATCCGTGGCGGCGATCACCACGCTGACGGATTTTTGATTGAAACCCTTGAAGCCGCCATGGCGTTGCAAATTTTCCAAATGGCTGCCGAGCGCACCGTCCTTGAGGAATTTTTCAGATTGCTCGGTTGTGATCAGCTTATTGGCCAGTAATTTTTCAACCCGGGACCGGGCCACCGGCCAGCGTTCCCCCTCGGTGAATGCCTGTTTCAAGAATTCAAAGTTGGAAAACGGGTTCATCGTGTTGATGCCTTCCGCCTTCAATTGATCGCGCAGCAGCAGGTAATCAAAGCGTGCCTCCAGATGATGCATGCCGGCGCCGAGGAAGCTTTCCCCATGCAAGCCGACCCAAAGACCAACCGTGCCAAGCTTAGTTGCGGCGGGCAGGCGCGTGCTGGAAAAATCGATCTGCGTCTCATCCGGCATCAGGTCCACATCGGCGAAAACCGTAATGCCGACGAGTGATTGCTCGGAGATTTGCGCCCCCCAGCCGGCTTCGGAGCCGGCGTAATAGCGTTCGCGTTTTTCAAAGCCAAGGGCGAGCAGGAAATCCGTCAGGTCCACAAAATGTTCGCGCGAACTGCGGAATGTATGATGATCGTGATTGCCCCAGCCGAGGCCAAGTTGATCCTGGCGAAATTTCTGGATGCGCGCGGCCCGGTTGCGATTTTCCCAATAGGCGCGTTCTTCTTCAAAATAAATCTGGCAGGTCTGGTCGCGGCCGACGAGGTCCAGGCTTTGTTTCAAAGCCTTTTTTGCCAGCGCAAATCCATCGGCATCGTTGGGGCAAATTCGTTTGCGCATTTTCCAGATTTCCTTCGCCTTGAGGATGGCCTCCAATTTTCCCGGGCGCAGCGGCGCGATGAGGAAACCGCGATACGCACGGCGCTCCACGACTTCCACGCGCGTGTCATTTTCTTCGTTCACCAGGGCGCGGCGGAATTGTGAGAAAGGTTCGCCTTTGATTTCCGTCACGATATTGTGGCGGGCGATAAAATCGGAAATGTATTCCGGGCGCAGGGCGACGACGGCGGGATTCTGTTTCTGCCGGGCACGCAAGATCACACGGGGCAGGGTGGCGCGGGGATGATGCATGGCCCGGTCGCCATGCGGCACCTCGATGTCGTCCGTGACGAAACCGACTTCGCGCAGAGCGGCTTCGTCGTCGGGCGACAAGACCAGATGGTCCACCCATTCAAAAAAATCCGTGCCGGTCTCGTCGCGCATCCGTGCGGATAATTTTTTTGCGAAAGGATTTTGCGTGAGGAAATGCTGGAGGCGTTCGACCAGGAATTTTTCCGCCGGGAACGCCAGCGGCCAGTCGAAACGTTTGGGATCGTAAGGTGCGTCTGGCAGTGTGCCGCGGGCGATGTCAGTGTTGGGGCGAGTCATGGTTCAAGGTGTTTGATTGATTTTTGGCGGTCAAATAAATTGAATTCCCTGCGCCAGCGGCAGGTCGGCGGAATAATTGATCGTCACGGTCTGACGGCGCATGTAGGCCTTCCAGCAGTCGCTGCCGCTTTCACGACCGCCGCCGGTATCCTTTTCTCCCCCAAACGCGCCGCCGATCTCCGCGCCACTGGTGCCGATGTTTACATTCGCGATGCCGCAGTCGCTGCCGACGACGGATAAAAATTGTTCTGCCTCCCGCATTTCGTTGGTGAAGATCGCGGAACTCAAACCTTGCGGCACGGCATTGTTCTGGGCGATGGCTTCGTCCAAGTCACGATACGGGATCAGATACAAGATCGGTGCGAAAGTTTCTTCATGCACGATTTTATAATTCCCGCGCGCACGGGCGAGACACGGCTGGACGTAACGTCCGCCGGGCCACGCTGCGCCGCGCAATTCCCCACCCCCATAAATGATTTCGCCGCCTTCGCGCTGTAGTTGCTTCAGCGCCGCCTGCATGGTGGTCACGGCCTGGGGCGTGATCAGCGGCCCCATCAAAACACCGGCGGCCAACGGGCTGCCGATGCGGATCTGTTTATAGGCCGCGACCAATCTTTCCGTCAGCTGCGGCAGAATGGTTTCGTGGACAAAAACCCGGCGCGTCGAAGTGCAGCGCTGTCCGGCGGTGCCGACGGCGCCGTAAAGAATCGCGCGGATGGCCAGATCCTGATTCGCGCTGGGGGCAACGATGATCGCGTTGTTGCCGCCCAGTTCAAGCAAGCTTTTGCCCAGGCGTCGCGCCACGGCTTCATTGACTTCCTTGCCCATGCGCGTCGAACCGGTTGCCGAGACCAATGGCAAACACCGGTCGGCCGCCATTTTTTCGCCGATGGTTTTGTCGCCGCAAACGAGGCTGAAGATCGCCGGGTCAATCTTATTCCGGCGGCAGACTTTTTCTGTGATGCGGGTCACGGCGATGGCGGTCAACGGCGTCAATTCGGACGGTTTCCAAAGGGTCGCATTGCCGCATACGGCGGCGGGTGCGGCATTCCAACTCCACACGGCGACGGGAAAATTGAACGCGCTGATGACGCCAATGGTGCCGAGCGGATGCCACTGCTCCATCATGCGATGCTGCGGGCGTTCGGACGCGATGGTCAGGCCGAAAAGCTGGCGGGACAGGCCGGTTGCAAAATCGCAGATATCAATCATTTCCTGCACTTCGCCTTCACCTTCAGTCAAAATTTTTCCACACTCGAGCGATACCAGCCGGCCCAGGTCTTTCTTCGCGATCCGCAGCGCATTGCCGAATTGTCGGACGATTTCTCCGCGTTTGGGCGCTGGCAGGTTGCGCCAGGTGGTAAAGGCGTTCGCGGTCGCCCGCACGGTCTGTTCATATTCTGCCACGGTGCCCTGACGGACGGTTGCGAGCGTTTTCCCATCAACCGGCGAAACGCTGGGAACGGTTTTGCCGCTGCCGATCCATTGGCCGCAGAACACGCCGGGATTGGTCGCTTGCAAGCCGAGCCGTTTGAACAAGGCGGCGTTGGGATTGGAATTATTTTTTGGCATGAAATGGTGAATTTTTTAAACCGCAAGCCGTTTGCATTCATTGGCCATGATCGCCAAAGCCGCTTCGATGACATCATCCTTTACATCCAACACCGGCCGCAGACGAATGGAGCGTTCGCCGCTGCGCACAACCAGTAATCCCAATTCATAGGATTGTTTCCAGAAAGCATCACGCATCGCGCCGGTGGGCAGGTCGAAACCGATCATTAGACCCCGACCGCGGACGGCGCTGATGACGGGGAATTTTTGTGCAATGATTTGCAGCTCCCGCATGAGAATCTCGCCTTTGGCGCGGGCATTCTCGACCAATTTTTCCTGCTCGATGATCTTCAAGAAATGCGTCGAGCGGACTAAATCAGTAAAATTGCCACCCCAGGTCGAATTGATCCGGCTGGGCAGGCGGAACACGTTGTCCTGTATTTCATCGAGGCGTGGTCCCGCCATGATGCCGCAGACTTGCGCCTTTTTGCCGAAGCACAAAATGTCCGGCAACACACCGAAGTGTTCGCAACACCAGCCTTTACCGGTCAGGCCCATGCCGGTCTGTACTTCATCAAAGATCAAAAGCATTTCGTTCTCGTCGCAGATGCGGCGCAACGTTTGGAACCATTCTTTGCGGAAATGATTGTCGCCGCCTTCACCCTGGATCGGTTCGAGGATGATGGCTGCGATGTCATTGCCTTTCTGGGCGATGAAATCGCGGATTTGTTTTTCAGTGACGGCTTCTTTGGCGGCGGCGGCGGCCGTGCGTTGCGGTTCCGGCAACGCGAAGTCAATGGCGGGTGAACTCACGCGCGGCCACGGGAATTTGGCAAAATAAGCGACCTTCTTCGGGTCGGTGTTCGTCAAACTCATCGTGTAACCGCTGCGGCCATGAAACGCTTTTTCAAAATGTAAAATCTCGGTGCCGCGTTCGCCGCGACCAGCGGCGATATTTTTACGGACCTTCCAATCCATCGCCGCCTTCAGCGCATTTTCGACCGCGGCCGCGCCGCCTTCGATGAAAAAGAAACGTTCGAGCGGCTTCAACGGCATCACCCGCGCAAACGTGTCCACGAAATTCGCGAACGGCACGGAATACATGTCCGAGTTTGCGATCTTGATTTTTGCGGCGGCGAGCAGATCCGCTTCCACTTCTGGCTGGTCCAGTTGCGGATGGTTGTAGCCGATGGGCGTTGAGGCGTAAAAGCTGTAGAGATCGAGCAATTCCTTGCCGGTGGCGGCATCCACGAGCCGTGAGCCGCGACTCTTTTTCAGATCGATCACGATCTTGAATCCGTCCACGAGAATGTGCTTTTCCAGTTCGGAAATCACATTGCCTGCGGCAATTTTCCCGATTTGGGCAGAATCCGACCATGCGGCAGCCCGTTGCTCATTTTTATCAAAAGTTGGCATAAAACTAAAACCAATCGTCCTTATGAAAGTGACAATAGCTTGCGTGCGCGGCGTGTGACAAGCGAAATGTCAATGAGTCGTGAAAAAAATGCGAAACGATGCTGCGACGTCCATGTGGCGGTCTTCATCTCTGCTTAAAAATTAATTTTGTGCCGGGCGGAATCCGCATAATCTTGGTGGTCAGAAAATTCATCGCCCGGAAATATTTAAACCATGCTACAACCACCGCCCATAAACCGTGCTTTGTTATATCCGGTGACGACTTCGGTCGCAGTGGCGGCGACCGTGGTGACTGGTTACTGGTGGACAGGACATTCCATTGATAGTTTCGACATGAATGGCGAGGTATGGGCGAATTGGCAATTATGGCGCGCGCTGACCTGCATTTTGCCGCATGGCAATTTCTTTCACCTGGCCTTCAATCTTTATTGGCTGTGGGTCTTTGGTACGCTGGTGGAGCATGTATATGGGCATTTAAAATGCGCCGCCATTTTTCTGCTGCTGGCCTTTGGTTCGTCGCTTGGGGAATATGCCGTATTTGATGGTGGCATCGGCTTGTCCGGAGTGGGCTACGGGCTTTGGGGAATGATCTGGGTATTGGAGCAGCGTGATGCCCGGTTTCACGGGGCAGTGGACTATCAAACCTCACAGACCTTCGTGATCTGGTTCTTCCTGTGCATCGGGCTCACGATGGCCAATATCATGCCGGTGGCCAACGTTGCGCACGGTGTTGGTGCGATTCTGGGCGTATTGCTGGGATTTTCCATCAGTGGTGACAGTTCGCAAAAATGGAAAAGCATCCTTGGGTTGGCCGCCTTGATGGGTTTGTTAGTCCTGGGTGCCACGTGGTTTTGGCCGTGGGTAAATATCTCAAAATATGCCGAACCCAAGATTGAATGGGCCGGCTACCAAGCATTGCAACAAGGCGATCCGGCGGGCGCGGTAAAATTTCTGACATTAGCGGTAAAGATGCCCCACGCCCCGGCCCGTGCCTGGTACAATCTTGGCGTGGCTTACGAACGTTCTGGTCAACCCGCGGCGGCGCTGGCGGCTTTTGAACAGGCAGCCCGAATGCCCGAAGCCGACGCCGGGATGCAACAGGCAGTCCAGGATATGAAAGATTTATATCAAAAATCCCCTGCCAAATAAGGCAATGATGATGGTCGAAATTTGATTCATTGAAAAATAGAATCGTTTTCCACAAGCTGCGGCGGTGAAAATGATTTTACGTTCATTGTGTCTTTCCGCGTTGCTTGCCTGCGGCATCGCCGCGCGGGCGGAATTTTCGGCCACGAATCAACTGCTGCCGGGCATCATTTATTATTCCGAAACGCGGACAAATCTGCCGACGCGTTTGTTTGTCGCAGAAATTGATCTAAAAAACCCCAAATTGCACGTCCGGGTTGGCCCCGGCGGCGCAGATCCGGATGGCGCCGGCAAATGGCAGACGACCTTGATGCTGCCGACGGAAATCGCGCAACGCGAAAAATTTGATCTCGTAGTGAACGGTGATTTTTTTGAAGCCAACAACGTCAAAGACGCCGAAGGCAAGGCATCCGGTTATCGCGCCGGGCAGTTTGCCCTCGTCGTCGGTTCTGCCATGACCGACGGAAAAGTCTGGTCGGTCAGTGCCGCACCGCGTCCGTGTCTCATTGTGCATACGAACCGTGCGGTGACGATCGAGACCATCCAGCAACCGCCCGCCGATGACTGGGAAGTCATCAGTGGCAATACGCTGCTGCTCAAAGATGGCGTGGATGTAGCGCCGGCCGCCAAGGTGCGCCATCCGCGCACGGTCGTCGGTTTGGACGCGACAGGAACCAAGTTGACGATTCTGGTTGTGGACGGACGGAAGCCGGGCATTGCCGTGGGTATGAGCTACCATGAACTGGCGCAGGAGATGTTGCAATTAGGTTGCCGTCAGGCATTGAACCTGGATGGTGGCGGTAGTTCGGTGATGGCGATCCGCGTTCCCGGTGCTGACACCATGAAAATACTCAATGTGCCGACGGATGGTCGTGAACGCGCAGTGGCCAATACTTTGGGTATTTCGATAGACCGGTAAAAACACCAAGCTCCAACATCCAAGCATCAGAGAAGCGCCAATATTCAAACACCAATCATCGCGCGATGATAGTTTTTGGAGGTTATGATTTGGAATTTTTCTGGAGGTTGGAGCTAGGACGCTTGGTGCTTTCCATTTGATATTTTAACGACGCTGGATTGTTCACTACGTTCTGTTATGTTGCTTAAGTTTCGATGAGCCAGATTGTCAACATCGCCGCCTATAAATTCGTCGCGCTGCCTGAATTGCGTTCGCTTCGCGCGCGCCTGCTGGCGTTGTGCAAAAGCTGGGAACTCAAGGGCACGATCTTGCTGAGTGTCGAGGGCATCAATCTCTTCGTGGCCGGCACGGCGGAGAACATTGATTTGTTACTGGGTGAACTGCGTGGGCTGCCGGGGCTGGAAGATTTGAAGCCGAAAATCAGCGTGACCGATCATCAGCCGTTCACGCGGATGCTCGTGCGCATAAAAAAAGAGATCATCGCGTTCGGGGTCGAGGGGATTAATCCTGCCCAACGCACGTCGCCCAAGCTGGCCGCAACGGATTTGAAACAGTGGTTGGACGAAGGCCGGCCGGTGACGTTGCTGGATACGCGCAATGATTATGAAGTGAAGTTGGGCACCTTCAAAAATGCGCTGCCCATCGGCATTGATCACTTTCGTGATTTTCCAGAAGCTGTGCGCAATCTGCCGCCGCAATTAAAAGAGCAGCCCATCGTGATGTTTTGCACCGGTGGCATCCGTTGTGAAAAAGCCGGGCCGTTCATGGAGCGGGAGGGGTTTAAACAGATTTTCCAGCTGGACGGCGGCATCTTGAAATACTTTGAAGATTGCGGTGGAGCGCATTACGACGGTGAGTGTTTTGTCTTTGATCAGCGCGTCGGCGTGGATCCGAGCTTGCAGGAAACCGAATCTGACCAATGTTTCCAGTGCCAAACACCGTTGAGTGAAGCCGACCAAAAAAATATCCGTTATGTTTCCGGACAGTCCTGTCCGTATTGTTTTAAAACGGCTGCCGAACAGATGGTGGAAACGATTGGCCGCCGGCATGAGCACATCGCCCGGGTGATTTCGCCGCTGCCGGGCAGTGCGCCTTACGATAATTTCAAACCGGTCAACGTGCCGGAAGTCTGCGACGGTAAGACTTTGGTGGAAGCCTTGTGCTGCGTGGTGAAGCATTTATCGGCGGAATACTGGGGAAGCGAATGCGCGCGCGGTTTGGTGGTGAACCTGAAGCGCGAAGCGGTTCCGGCGGACAAGATCGTGCGTGCGGGCGAACGATTTTTGCATAAATTTCCCAATATGACCGAACCGGACGTGAATGGTCATGGGGAAATTTTGCACGAAGACGAGGCATTGATCGTGTTGAACAAACCAGCGCCGTTGCCGATGCATGCGGGTGGGCGGTTCAATTTCAACACGCTTCAGCACATTCTCGACGCCGTGTATCATCCGCAAAAACCGCATCCCGCGCATCGTCTGGATGCGAACACGACCGGCCTGGTGCTGGTGACGCGCACCCGGCATTTTGCCGGTAAATTACAGCCGCAATTCGCCAAAGGCTCGGTTGAAAAAACGTATCTGGTTCGGGTGCAGGGAACACCGGCGGAAGATGCGTTTAGTTGCGATGCCCCCATCAGCGACACGGCGGGGGAAGTCGGTTCACGCATGGTGGATTTGGCTAACGGTTTGACGGCGCGTACGGAATTTCACGTGTTGCAACGGATGGCGGGCGGTACGACTTTGCTGGAGGCGCGCCCGCTCACGGGGCGCACCAACCAAATCCGCATCCATGCCTGGCATCTGGGCTTGCCGGTGTGCGGCGATCAAGCGTACTTGGCCGGTGGGAAAATTGGTGTGACGCAGACCTTGGCGCTGGCGGACCCGCCATTATGTCTGCACGCGTGGAAAATAAAATTCGTGCATCCGTTGACGCATGAAACGGTGGAATTCATCGCGCCGCCACCGGCTTGGGCGAAGTAATTTAAGCTCCAAATTCCAAGCTCCAAACAACCTTCGCGTGCTTTTTCGTTTGATGATTGGAGCTTGGGCCTTGGTGCTTCTCTGGAGCTTGGAGGTTGGACGCTTGGTATTTTTATTCCGCCCGTCGAGCCCAACGCAGTTTAGCCGGAGCAGAACGTGGATTCGCATGGCGTTCTTCCGCCGAAGGCCGGATAACCTCTTCGGTGATTTCGGCATACAGCCCGTCGCGCAAGCCGGCGGCAAAAGATTTTTTCACACGCCGGTCTTCGCCGGAATGAAACGTCAGGATGGCCACGCGTCCGCCGAGTTTCAGACAGGCAGGCAGATGGCGCAAAAATGTATCTAAGGCAGAAAATTCATCATTGACCACGATCCGTAAGGCTTGAAAAACACGGCGCACGGTTAACGTAGTCTCCTCTGGATTCAGGCGCGGCAAAGCGGTGTGAATGGCCCGCGCCAATTGATTGGTCGTCGCAAAAGATTTTCCCGCCAGGACCGGCGCGAGGGTCGTGGCGTAAGGTTCATCGGCATTTTCCACGAGCAGGGTGGCGAGCGTGGCAGTATTGATTTTTTCCAGGAAGGCTGCCGCCGATTGGCCGCGTTGCGGATTCATCCGCATATCCAGCGGGCCGTTGTGTTTCACGGAAAACCCGCGCGTGGGATCGTCAATCTGCATCGAAGATACGCCCAGATCAGCCAGGATCAGGTCCACGCCGGAAATATTTTGCGCGGCGAGCACTTGCGGCAGTCCGGCAAAATTACTGCGGTGAGCGGTGAAAACGCTTTCATCAAAACCAAGTCCGCGCAAACGGGCCTCGGTTTTAGGCAGTTCAATCGGATCCTGGTCGAGCCCAAGTAATCGGCCACCGGGCGAAATCGCCTTGAGAATTTCTTGCGTGTGGCCGCCGTAGCCGAGCGTGCCATCCACGGCGAGGTCCCCGGGTTGGGGCGCGAGTGCGGCGAGAATTTCCGTCACCATGATTGGGCGGTGCGTCCCGGCGGGGGTTTTGCCGGAAGCCATCACCTTGACCAGGGTGGCACTGTCACCGCCGTGTTCCTTGTATTTATCCTTGAACCGGCGCGGGTTTTTTCCAGAATAACGCACGCGCCGCTTGTGTGGCGCGGGTGGCGGATTGGCTGAAATCTCTTCGGACACGGCGGAAATTCTGCAATGCTTTGCCGGTGAATTCGAGGCAAATCATCGTGGTAGGCGGCGGCGCGGCGGGTTTTTTTGCGGCGATCGCGGCGGCGGAGCAGGGCGCATCGGTGACGTTACTGGAAAAGTCGGCGCGCTTTCTGGACAAGGTCCGCATCTCCGGCGGCGGTCGTTGCAACGTGACGCACGCGTGCTTTGAACCCCGTGAATTTACCACGCGTTATCCCCGGGGTGAACGCACCTTGCGTGGACCCTTTCAACAATTCTCCGCCCGCGATACCGTGGACTGGTTTGCCGGCCGGGGCGTGGAATTAAAAACGGAAAAGGACGGACGAATGTTTCCGGTCACCGATTCATCACAAACCATCGTGGATTGTTTGTTCAACGCGGCGGAAAAAGCGCGGGTCAATTTGCGCCTGAATTGCACGGTTGAGTCTGCCGCCAAACTCGCGGATGGAAGATTTGAATTGGAAAGCAGCGGGTCGGGTATGGGGGTGAGCCGGGGAAAAATTCAGGCCGATAAATTGCTGCTGGCGACGGGCGGCTGTCGCGCTGCCGCCGCCGGGCATCTGGCAGTTTCACTGGGACACCAATTGGTCGCGCCCGTGCCGTCGTTGTTCACTTTTCAGATCGAAGCACCGTGGCTGCGCTCGCTGGCGGGTGTTTCGCTGGAATCCGCAGAAGTGGCCATCCCGGTGGCAAAGTTGCGTGAGCGTGGACCGTTGCTGGTGACGCATTGGGGCTTGAGTGGTCCGGCGATCTTAAAAATGTCTGCCTGGGGTGCGCGGGACTTGCACGGTTTAGATTACAAATTCCCGTTGCTGGTGAATTGGCTGCCGGATTTTTCCAGTGAGAAAATAGCGGCTGAATTTCAACGCCGCCGCGAAACCGTCGGTGCCAAACTGGTGGTGAATGTCCCGCTCGCGCCCTTGACGGCGCGGTTGTGGGAACAACTGGTGTTGGCAGCGGGACTGGCACCGGATACCCGCTGGTCAAAAATGTCCCGCCCGCAAGCCCACGCGCTAACCCAGCAATTGACCCGTTCGGAATTTATGGTGACGGGCAAAAGTTTGAACAAGGATGAGTTTGTGACGTGCGGCGGGGTGAATTTGAGCGAAGTGAGCTTCAAAACCATGGAGAGCAAAGTTTGTCCCGGACTTTTCTTTGCCGGCGAATTGCTGGACATTGACGGCATTACCGGCGGTTTCAATTTCCAAGCGGCCTGGACGACGGGCTTCATCGCCGGCAATGCAATGGTGGCTTGAATTTGCCGCGTTTCGACGTTAATTAAAATTGTGGGCAAGACGTACCATTTTCAATGTCCATGGTGCCAGTATCGTGCGTACATTTCCGGTGGCGCGGATAGCGGCGACCATTGTGATATCCAGACGATATCCTGCCGTGATTGCCGGGAATTATACGATGTGCCGGTGCGCTTGCGCCGTCGCGAACCGGAAAAACAGCTGTCGCTGGGAAAGTTGCTCAAGCCCTTGCGTCCCGAACTGCCGCCCAGTGTCTTGCGCAATGGCTCGTTTCAGCCTTTGAATTATCCGTCACGCCCCCTCGTTTGGGAGCAGTACAAACTGGCGTGCCCCGTCCGGCCTGAACATTTCATCGAACCCTGGCAGGATCCGGGGCGTTGCCCGCGCTGCCGTAATTTTATGGAAAAAAGCGGCTGGCCTTTCCGGCGGTGGGAATAGGGGACTTTCTTAAAATAAACGGCGATAACGCCTTCTTATCCTCATCGTCATGCTCATTCTCGCCCTCATCCTGGTCCTCAATTTTAGATGATATTTCGAGGGCGGGGGCGAGGATGACGACGAGGATGATTGCGAGATTTTTTTAGGCGGTTGCTAGGGTTTTTATCGCACCAATTTTGTAGACCTGTCATGGTCTGGTTCCGGCGCAATTTATTATTTTCTCCTTCCTCATCGTGGCTGGGCTGGTATGGCCGGGGGGCCAGCCGTTTGACTTTGACGCTATGGCTTTCCTCGCGTATCGTTCACGCTCAATTTTTAACCAGTTACTGAAAGATCATTGTGAATTTCCTAAAAGCGATTTTCCCGTCGAAGAACGACCGCGATGTGAAAAAAATCCGCCCGGTCGTGGCGCGGGTGAATGAGATCGAAGCCGGCTTGCAGGCGTTGTCCGATGACCAATTGCGCGCCAAGACGGCGGCGTGGAAAGCCGAGTTCTCCCAGATCACGGACGATACGGAACTGGCCCGCCGGTTGGGTGAGATTTTGCCCGAAGCCTTCGCCGTCGTGAAGAATGCCTGCCGCCGCATGTGCGGTTCGGATGTCATCGTGCGGGAACATCCATTGCGCTGGGAAATGGTGCCGTTCGACGTGCAGTTGATCGGCGGCTACGCGCTGCATACGGGCCATATTTCAGAAATGGCGACGGGTGAAGGTAAAACGCTGGTCGGTACGCTGCCGGTTTATCTGAATGCCTTGTCCGGCCGCGGGGTTCACGTCGTGACGGTGAACGATTATCTGGCGTCACGCGACAGCGAATGGATGGGCGCGCTCTATAAATTTCTCGGCCTGACCGTCGGTTGCATTTTGAACAACCAGGATCCGCGCCTCCGTCGCGAGCAATATGCCTGCGACATCACTTACGGCACGAACGCGGAGTTTGGATTTGATTATCTGCGCGACAACGGCATGGCCAAGCGAAAGGAAGAGCAGGTTCAGCGCGGTCATTATTTTGCGATCGTGGACGAAGTGGACTCCATTCTCATTGATGAGGCGCGCACACCCTTGATCATCAGCGGACCGTCCGTGCGGACATTTGATGAACAATACGCCCAATGGAAACCGACGGTGGAAGGTCTTGTTCGGGCGCAGCAGCAACTATGCAATCGCTTCCTGCGGGAAGCCGAGGAACTCATCAAAAAATTGAAGCCTGCGGACGGTTCCAACGTCCAGAATGCGGCACAATTGGAGCATGAAATCGGAATTTTGTTGTTCCGGGTTAAGACTGGCCAGCCGCGTTCGGAAGGTCTGTTGAAAGTTTTAGAAAACCCCGAGTTTGCCGGCTTGATGAACCGGGCGGAATTGGAGCTGCACAAAGATCAGAAGAAGGTGGATCTTTATCGTGAGAAGGAAGAACTGCTGTTTGCAATGGACGAAAAGAGCCATGAAGCCGACATGACCGAGAAGGGCCGCAACTTCATCAGTCCGCAAGACCCGGAAGCGTTCGTGTTGCCGGATTTGAGCACGCAATTGCATGACGTGGATGCCGGTCCGGAAACGGATGCGCGCAAACGCCTGGAAATCAAGGCGCGGTTGCAGGCGGACTTCGAGCGGAAGGCACAAAAAATGCACGCCATCTCACAGTTGTTGAAGGCGTACTCGCTGTATCAACTTGACGTGGAATACGTCGTGCAGGAAAACAAGGTTCTCATCGTAGACCAGCACACAGGGCGCCTCATGCCCGGTCGCCGTTGGAGCGATGGCTTGCACCAGGCGGTTGAAGCCAAGGAAGGCGTGGCCATTGAGCGTGAAACTCAAACGCTGGCCACCATCACGATCCAAAACTATTTCCGCCTTTATAAAAAACTGGCTGGCATGACCGGCACGGCGGAAACGGAAGCGTCAGAATTTTTTGACATCTACAAACTCGGCGTGCTGACGATTCCAACCAATCGCCCCAATATCCGCAAAGACGGGCATGACTCCGTCTATAAAACGCGGCGGGAAAAATTCAATGCCGTCGTCAAGGAGATCCGGGAATTGCACGCGCACGGCCGGCCAGTCCTGGTGGGTACGATTTCAGTCGAAACGAGTGAAATGCTGTCGCGCCTGTTGAAAAAGGAAGGGTTGATCCATTCCGTCCTCAACGCGAAATATCATCAACAGGAAGCTGAAATCGTCGCCCGCGCCGGGCAACGGGGAGCGGTCACCATCGCCACTAACATGGCTGGTCGTGGTACGGACATCAAACTAGGGCCAGGCGTATCCGAAGTGGGCGGGTTGCACGTGCTGGGTACGGAACGCCACGAATCCCGCCGCATTGACCGCCAGTTACGCGGCCGTTGTTCGCGTCAGGGGGATCCAGGTTCATCGCACTTCTTCATCTCGCTGGAAGATGATTTGATGCGCTTGTTCGGTTCGGATCGCATCGTGAAACTGATGGAGCGCATGGGCTTGGAAGAAGGCGAAGAATTGAAGCACGGTTTGCTCAATCGTTCGATCCAGCAGGCGCAAAA
This sequence comes from Verrucomicrobiia bacterium, assembly GCA_036498725.1. Lineage (GTDB taxonomy): Bacteria > Verrucomicrobiota > Verrucomicrobiia > Limisphaerales > UBA11358 > UBA11358. The sequence goes on from DASYEY010000153.1 coordinate 30,143, forward strand.
ACGCGTCGAAGGCCATAATTTTCAACAGCGCAAACGCACGCTCGAATATGACGACGTGATGAACAAACAGCGTGAAGTCATCTACGGCTTCCGCAACGAGATCATCAACAGTGATGATGTGCGTGACCGTTTGATGGACATCATTGAGGAGGTGGTTGTGTTGAAGGTCGAGCAATTCACCTCGTCCGGAAGTGAAACGGGCGAATGGAAAATCCGCCAGCTGGCCGATTGGGTGAACTTGAATTTTCCGCTGGGCATGCCTGAAGGTGAAATTCTCAAGGCAGCTGCAGCTGGCAAGGACAAGCCGGTGGCCGGTTCATTGTTTGAGAACTTGAACGAGGCACAATTTGCCGTCTGTAATTTTATTGCTGACAGCATCCGCAAGGCTTACGAACTGAAGATCAGTTTTGAAGAGGCGGACAAACTGACCACGGTGGAGCGCTACACGATCCTGAGCGCGATTGATAAATTGTGGCAGGAACATCTTTATGAGATGGACAGCCTGCGCCAGAGCATCGGCCTGCGCGCGCATGGTCAACGCGATCCGTTGCTGGAATACAAGGCGGAAGCCTTCAAGATTTTTGACGAATTGATGGTCAATGTCAAAACGGAGATCTGCCACAATGTTTTTCGCAGCGCATCGAGCATGATGGCTTTTGAAAATTTTCTAAAGAACGTGCCGCAACAGACGTTGCACCAGAACAGCAACGCCTTTGGCGGCAACGCTCCGGCTCCGACGCCGGATGCGTCCGGCAAGCGTGCCAGCGACGTGGTCAGTGAAGCCGCAAACGCGGCGGAAGCACAGGCCAAGGCCAAGCCGATCCGCACTGGCCCGAAAGTCGGACGCAATGATCCTTGCTCCTGCGGTAGTGGCAAGAAATACAAGAATTGCTGCGGAAAATAACGTTTTCCCGTTAATCCCTAACCAGTTTAAACCATGTTTCGTATCGGTATTGACTTGGGCGGAACCAAAATCGAAGGGGTCATCCTTGACCCGGACGGCAAAGAACTTTTCCGCAAGCGCATCGCGACCGAACGTGAGCAAGGTTATCAGCACATCTTGCAACGCCTCAAGCTGGTGCACGATGAGTTGGCCGCCGTGGTCAAGGACCAGCCGACGACGTTTGGTATCGGCACGCCCGGCGCGCTTTCACCGCGCACCGGATTGCTGAAAAATTCCAACACGGTTTGCATGAACGGCCAGCCGGTGAAGGCTGACTTGGAAAAATTGCTCGGTCGCAAGATCGAGATCCAGAACGATGCGAATTGTTTTGCGATGGCGGAGGCGTTGTTGGGCGCGGGCAGGGGACACAAGCTTGTCTTCGGCATTATTGTCGGCACCGGTTGCGGTGGTGGCATCGTTTACAAAGGGGAAGTGTTTACCGGCAAACAAGCCATCGCCGGTGAATGGGGCCACATGAGCATTGATCCGAACGGGTCGCTCTGCTTTTGCGGTTCGCGCGGTTGCGTGGAAACCTTTATCAGTGGCAACGGTCTGGAAAAGCGCTATGAAGAAAAGTATGGCATTCACAAGCCGCTGAAAGACGTGGAAAAAGAATTTCTGGCCGGTGAGCCCAAGGCGGTCGAATTCATGCAAACCTTCTTTCACAATTTCGGACGTTCCGTGGCCAACCTGATTGATATTCTGGATCCCGACATCATCGTGTTGGGCGGCGGTGTTTCCAATTTCAGCGCACTTTATACCCACGGCATCGAGCAAGTCCGGCGCATGGTATTGACGGATGAATTTCAAACGCCCATTGTAAAAAATCAACTGGGCGATTCCGCCGGTGTCTTTGGTGCAGCCTTGGTGGGCGTATAAAAGCAGTCATCGTCCAGCCGCATAATTTCCATCAGAAAATTTCAAGAAACACTTGCGTCCGCAAAATGTTTTGTTAAGTTGCAAATGATTTGCAACTCGTAAATCACAGGAACCGTCAATGGCGGCTGCGTTTGCGCGCGGCCACGGCGGCTTTATCGCTTGGGTTGTGGCTGTTCCTGCTGGCCGCCGAGACGATTCCGTCATTGCACGCCTGGATGCACGGGGGGGCTGTTCCAGACCATGATGATTGTGCGGTCGTTGCCCTGGCGCTGGGGCATGTTGATTCACCCTCCGCCAGCGTGCCAGTGATCCTGCCGGTAACGACCAGCGAGATCGTCGTGCTGCCGGAGTTTTCTGAATTTCATCCGACCAGTTTAATTCTTCCTGACGGCCGCGCTCCGCCGGCGGCTTCCTTGGTTTCCTGATTCAACGGTTTTAGGCGGATTGCTCCGCCTGAAATTTTTCTCTTAAAAACAAAAATCTGCTTTGCGCCCGTTGGCGTTGAGCAAGCTGCGAATCCATAAAAATTCGCAATCGTCGTTTTGAAATCATTAATCACTACAGTCATGAAAAATTTTATTGGGCGGAAAAATAACGGAGTTTATTGGTCGGTCATTTCGTTGGTGGCATTATCTTGCGGGGGAACGGTATTGGGTCAGACCAACATCGTTGCGGCTGCGGATAATTCAACCAATGCGACCGCGAATGTGACGGATCTGGGTAATGTCACGGTCGTCGGCAAATTAACCCAGGCGCGGGACCGGATCTCAACCGACATCGGCGCATCAGCCTACACCATCAGCCAGGATCAGATTGCAACGATTTCACAGGGCAATGACGCTCCGCTCGACCAGATCATCTTGCGCGCCCCGGGCGTGGCCGAAGATAATGCGGCGAGCGGTGGACTGCACGTGCGTGGCGAACACGCGAACCTCCAGTATCGCATCAACGATGTGTTGCTGCCGGAAGGGATCACGGGGTTTGGATTGGAACTGGACCCCCGTTTTATTGATTCCATGCAACTGGTCACCGGCTCTTTGCCGGCCGAATACGGTTTTCGCACGGCGGGGGTGGTGGATATCAAGACGAAGAGCGGCACGTTTGTGAACGGTGGCAGCGCTGAGATTTACGGCGGGAGCTACGATACGATCCGTCCCAGTTTTGAATTTGGTGGTGCGGAAGGAAAATTCAATTACTTCGTGGACGGTAGTTATGAACATAATGCGCTGGGCATTGAGAATCCGACCGACAGCCATAGTGCCATCCACGATAATACCGATCAATTCAAGGGATTCACTTACCTGTCTTACCTCTTTGATGAAACTAGTTTGCTGAGTTTCATGGGCAGTGCTTCGGACAGTAATTTTGAAGTACCCAATACGCCGGGGTTGGCGCCCGGAAGTCCCGATTCAACCACGTTGAATCCAACTCCGCAACCGTGGTTCACTGGTGGTGGCATCCCGACCAGTTTCAATTCGGCTGATTTGAACGAACAGCAACGGGAACAAAACTATTTTGGCGTGGTCAGCTACCAAAAACAGGCAGGCAATTTTAATTCCCAACTCTCGCTCTTTGGCCGGGGCAGCGGCGTCCATTTCCGTCCGGATGACACGGGGGACTTGTTTTTCAACGGCGTGGCCAGCGACGAGGCGCGCACCCTGTATTCCGGCGGCTTGCAAGAGGATGCCAGTTATGACTGGGGTAAACATACGATTCGCGGTGGCGGGATGGTCATGGACGAAGTGGTTTTTGGGAATGCCAACACCATGGTGTATGACATGGATCCCTTGGGGAACCCAACTCCCGGCAGCTTGCGGACGATCTCGCAAAAGAGCCGCCAGCATGCGTTGTTCGCCGGCATCTATTTGCAGGATGAATGGCATATGTTCGAAAAACTTACGCTCAACTATGGCGTGCGTTTTGATGAATACAGCTCATCGGACGACGATGAAAATCAATTGAGCCCACGCATCAACCTTGTCTATACGCCGACAGATTCCACGACCCTGCACGCAGGGTATTCGCGCTATTTTACGCCACCGCCCCTGGAAAGCATTTCCAGCAGCGATGTGGCGGCGTTTGATGGCACTTCCAATGAGTCGCCGGGAGGGCCAGGAGCGGCAAATGATCCGGTCAAGGCCGAGCGCGCGGATTATTTTGATGTCGGCCTCACGCAAAAAATCACGTCGCATCTGCAAGTGGGGGTGGACAGTTATTATAAACAAGCGCACAACCAGCTTGACGACGGGTTGTTTGGAGCGTCACTGATCCCTTCCGCCTTCAATTATGCGAAAGGCCGCGTCTATGGGGTGGAATTTACCGCCAATTATACGCAAGGCGGCTTTTCAACTTACGCGAACATTGCTTATTCCGTGGCGCAAGGCCAGGGCTGGAATTCTGCACAATTCCAGTTTGATCCGGCAGATTTGGCGTATTCCCAAAACAATTGGATATACCTTGATCACGACCAACGGGTGAGCGGCTCGTTTGGTGCAGCTTATACTTGGAAAGAAGGTGATAAAGCGCGGACGACAGTCTTTGTGGATTCGCTTTACGGTAGTGGTTTGCGGACCGATGGGACGGCGGCGGATGGGTCAACTATTCCCAACGGCGGCACGGTGCCGACCTATTACACGGTCAACCTCGGCGCGGAACAGGCATTTAAATTTAGCCGAAGCCAGGTTTTGAAAGCACGCCTGGACATCGTCAATGTGACGGATAACAGCTATGAACTGCGCGATGGCGGCGGGGTTGGTGTCAACGCGGCGTCTTATGGCGAACGGATCGGGTTCTTTGGTTCACTGAGCTATTCCTTTTGAACGCTCTTATTCAAGAATTGTTGGCGCAGTCCGGTGAGGCGCTCTTCGGCGACGCGCAGTGTGCGCAGTTGTTCCAGGAAGTCGTCAAACTCCGGCGTGCTCAACGTCTTGAAGCCTTGTTGTTGGATCCCGCGAAATGCCCGCCAAAGCGATTCGATCGCGGCGGCGTGCATTTCCGGGCTGCCGACAAAGGCCGCAGAGGAACGCTCGGGATCAATGTTTTCCAGCAAAAATTCATTCAAGAAATGCGGCTGATAGGTCTGATAAACCCGCGTGCCGAAGCGGAACAGATCAGCGGCACCCCGTCGGAAACCGGCCATGCCTTGTCGTTCCCATTCTTGCACCAGCGTCAAACCGTCATCTACGGTGTCCGTCACTTCGGCCACCAATTCGTCGCTGGCGAATTCGGCGAAATTTTTGTCGGCCAACATTTGAGCGACGGCCTGGCACAGAATATAGCGCGCCCGGAAACCCGTTTTGGCCGCACTCAAATCTTTGGTTTCAATCGGTATGGTCAATGCCAGCGCTTGTTTGGCTGCCAAACGTGCGGCGATGGCGGCAGCTTCGGTTTTTTGAAGAATCAGCGTGTTTGCGCGGTTCATCCAGACCGTGGCGAGAACCGGCTTCCAGTCCAAGATATCCACGGCGCGTTCGTGTTGCAAAACGGTGATGGCTTCCGCGAAAGCGCGTTCCGCCTCAACCAAGGCTGCTGGGGCGCCTTGTGTATGCAAAGTGAGTCCGCGATTTTGCCAGGCGATGGCCAGTCTTCGCCGGTAAAGCGGGTCTTCCTCCAGCGGCAAACTGTGCAACAGCGCCAACGATTCGTCGTAATTCCGCACCGCTTCCGCCAAATTTTTTACGGTTTTCAACCGGGTAAGGGCATCCGCACGATTCATCCAGCAAGCGGCGAGGCCGTAGCGAAATTTCGCGGTCGTGGCCAGCGGCAGTTGCTGACGCAGTTGGATGGCTTGGTCAAAGCAGCCGATGGCTTCCAGCAAACTGACGGGTGTGCTGGCCTCCAGCAAGGCCAAGCCACGCTTCATCCAGATGGAAGCCTGCTGATTGAGGGCTTCCGGCGATGGCGGTTGGCTAGGATTTACTTCGTCCTGGTTCATAAACAAGGTGGTTGCGACTATCGCACAAGCATGCGGCGAAAGGGAAGTTCATTTCGGAAGGCGTTTCCGGAAAATTTATCGAAAATAAAGGGTTTTTCGCGTGTTCCGCAATTTACCGACAATTATCCGCAACCCAGCGGAAGCGGCCCGGATGACAATTTTGTAACGTGCGGGCCGATGAACGATAAATCCAAATTTACCGCTTTACTGATCGCTCAAGGTTTGGCGGCTACGGCGCATGCGCAATCCACGAATCTGCCCCCGGTGACCCTTCCCAGCAAGGGCACCAATGCACCGGTTTCGACCACAGGTACGAATGCGCCGACGAAATTGCCGGAAGTGATCGTGACCGGCCAGCGGGAGTCTTACAAAACAGACAAGATTGCTTTGCCGAAATTTACCGAGCCTTTGCGCGATACCGCGCAATCCATCACGGTCGTCCCGCGTGAAGTGATGGATGACCAAAACACGACGACGCTGCGCGACGCACTACGCAATGTGGCCGGCATCAGTATTGCCGCCGGTGAAGGTGGCTCACAGGGTGACAGCTTGACGCTGCGCGGGTTTACGGCCCGCAACGATATTTTTCTCGATGGCATGCGCGATTACGGCAGTTATTACCGTGATCCGTTCAATTATGAATCTGTGGACGTCTTGGAAGGCCCGGAATCCGTGATGTTCGGCCGTGGTTCAACCGGCGGCATCATCAATCAGCAAAGCAAAACACCAGAATTAGATTCATTCGTTGCCGGTACGTTGTCTTTCGGTACCGATTTGACCCGGCGTGGAACCGTGGATGTGAATGAACAGGTGCCCGGCATCGGCTGGGGACAGGACGCTACGGCGGTGCGTTTGAATTTGATGGGCAACATCAATGATGTGGCTGACCGCAATGTGACGGAAAATCAACGGTACGGCATTGCGCCATCCATCACTTTCGGCTTGGGGACGCCGACGGAATTGAACTTGAGCTACCTGCACATTTCGGAAGATGACATTCCGGACTATGGCGTGCCATGGTACAAATATACCGGACAAACCGGCACAACGGGACCAGCCAATGTGTCACGGGACAATTATTACGGTTTTAAGGATGATTATCTTAAGACGGACGCGGACATCATCACGGTGGCGCTGGATCATACCGAGAGTGAAAATCTGACGTTCCATAATCAAGCACGATTTGCGAATTACACGCGCGACTTTCGGATCACGGAACCGCAATTGAATACGGGTACGAATGTCATCACAGCGGCGACGCCTCTGAGTGCTATAAATGTATCTCGCAATGAACTGGGTGGCTTTAGCACAGAAACCTTCTTGTGGGATCAATTTGATGTGACGACCAAATTCAAGACTGCTTTTATCGAACATACGCTGGTTACCGGCGTTGAAGGTGGACAGGAAACATCCGACCCGACGCGGTTTGGTTACAACAATGCCTTGAATCAAAATACTGTGCCCTCAACCAGCTTGTTGGCACCCGATGAAAACGCATATTATTCCGGCTTGCAAACGGTCAAATCGCAGGTGACCACAACGGCTAACAGCGCTGGTTTATATGCGCTCGACACTATGAAACTGGACGATCATTGGGAACTGAGCGGTGGTGCGCGGTGGGACTATTTTAGCGCGGATTATCATTCAGCTGCCCTTCCAGGGGCTCTTCCAACGCCAGTGACGGCTAGCGCCTATGAACAGACTATTACCAAGCCAAGCTGGCGTGCAGCAGTGGTTTATAAACCAGTTGAAATCGGTAGTATCTATTTTGATTATGGTACTTCATGGAATCCGTCAGCGGAGTCGCTGTCGTTAAGCTCAAGCACTCAAAACCTCCCACCGGAAGAGAATGAAACGTTTGAATTCGGTTCAAAATGGGATTTGATTCACGAACGGCTGTCAGTGCGTGGCTCGATTTTTCGCACGGATAAAACGAACGCTCGGGAAACGGATCCAAATAATTCTTTGAACACGGTCCTCGCTGGCAAAGAACGTGTGGATGGGGTTGAGTTGGCCGTTTCCGGCCACTTAACCAAACGTTGGCAGGTGTTTGCGAGCTATGACTATTTGATGAGTGATATGGTCAGTTCGGATTTTTATTTAACTGGCGGCCCGCTTTCTAATGTGCCTAAAAACACATTTAGTTTCTGGACGACATATGAATTGCCATGGAAATTTGAAGTGGGTGCTGGCGTTGATTATGTTTCCAGCCGTACGGCAAATAGCTCGACCTTGAATAATGCTACCGTGGCTTTGATGAAAGGCCAGACGGTCGAAGAAATGGTCGCCGGCTACTATTCGGTGAAAGCGATGATCCAATACAAGGTGACCAAAAACATTACCTGCCAGGTCAATATCAATAACCTGACGGATAATCATTTCTATGATCAAATCCATCCGGCGCACGTCATTCCCGGGTCGGGCATCTCGGCGCTGTTTAGCACCAGTTTCAAATTTTAATCCATAAGAAAACGTATGTTGCTGACCATTCCCGATGTCCTGACCGCCGAGCAGGTAAAGCAGGCGCGGCAAATTCTTGATGCCGCCGAGTGGGTGGATGGCAAAGTGACCGCCGGCCATCAGTCAGCCAAGGCGAAGGATAACGTGCAATTGCCCGAAAATTCACCGGCCTCACGGCAGTTGGGCGATATGATTCTGGCGGCGCTGGGAAAAAATCCGTTGTTCCTTTCCGCAGCGTTGCCGGCGCGGGTGTTCCCGCCGTTGTTCAACCGCTATTCCGGCGGCCAATCCTTTGGCACGCACGTGGACAATGCCATCCGGCAAGTTACTGGCACCGGCCATCGCATCCGCACGGATATTTCGGCGACCTTGTTTTTTGCCGGGCCGGAGGAATATGATGGCGGCGAATTGTGTGTGGAAGATACCTACGGGGTGCACAGCATTAAATTGCCGCCCGGTCACATGGTGCTTTATCCCGCGACCAGTTTGCACCACGTCAAGCCGGTGACACGCGGCGCGCGCGTCTGTTCCTTCTTTTGGATTCAAAGTATGATCCGTGAAGACAGCCGCCGCTCGTTATTGTTCGACCTGGATTTGAGCATTCAAAAACTCAATCGTGAATTGCCCGGCCAGCCGGTTGCCGCGCAAACCTCTGTGCAACTGACCGGGGTTTATCATAATCTATTGCGGCAGTGGGCGGAGGTTTGAGATGCAAACCTGTGATTAACGGGCGTTTTGTTCGTGAGTAAAGAAATTTCCAGCTATGAGTTGAAGGATGATTTGGCGCGCTTTTGCCTGCCGTCGGCGACCCGTGATCCGAATCGTAAGCTCGCCTGGACGAATTCCATTTGTTTCATTTTTTTGCTCATCGGTCTGCTGGGTGCGCGTCGTGGTTTGATCACCGTCAAACCGGTGCCGCCGATGCAGGAAATTATTCCCATCATCATCGAACCTGCCGCCCCGCCACCGCCAACCGTTGAGCAAAAACCAGTGGACGACACCAAGCCGGACCCGCAGCCGGTTGCAGTCGTGATTCCACAGGCGCCGAACATCAATTTTTCCGTGCCTACGATTGGCTCATTGGTCGTGCCGGCAAATCTGGCCGCCGCCCCGCCCTTGGAGCCGTTGCAAATGAAAACCGCCGTGGCGCAGATTGATTCTGTCGGCAGCACAGGCATGGGTGGTGATCGTCCGCAACCGCCCTATCCGAAAATTGCCTTGGAGGAAGGTGAACAGGGAGCCGTTACCCTCACGCTCGTCGCGGATGCCGCCGGCAATGTGATTTCGGCGGACGTGAAAGAAACTTCCGGATTTCCACTCCTGGATCGCAGCGCGGCAGATTTCATCAAGCGGCGCTGGCGTTTGCCGGCGAACGCTGGCAACCAGGTTTTTGAAACAAAAATAACTTACAAACTGCAATCGGACTGATATGAGAAATACGTTGAAAGGGTGCCTGGTTGGAACGCAGAGGTTCCGCGCTACAGGTTTCAACACTGGATCACTTTAATTTTTAAATAAAAATATGCTCGCAAACATCATTTTCCAATTCTTTGACAAGGGCGGTCCGATCATGTGGCCGATTCTCATCAGCGCGATTGTCGCCATCGCCGTGGTCGGTGAACGCGCATTCTGGTGGTGGCGCGAAAGTACCAAACGCGATCCAAAAAAAATGGAGCAAGTGCTCGCCGCCCTCGAAAATTCCGATGTTCCTGCCGCCGTGAAAATCGCCGAAGGCTCGGAAGATCCGGTCATCCGCATGGTTTATCGTGGTTTGAACCACGTCCATACCTCGCTGCAAGGCGCGCTGCAACTGGCGGCGGGCATCGAACTGAAACAGGCCGGCCGTTTTCTGATGGTCATGGATACGCTGGTCACGCTCGCACCGTTGCTGGGCTTGCTGGGTACGGTGACGGGTTTGATGCGCGCGTTCTTGAATATCGGCAACGCTGAGCTTTCCGTTTCCGCGGTCACCGGCGGCATTGGTGAAGCGTTGATCGCGACGGCGTGCGGGCTGGGCATTGCCATCTTCGCGCTAATTCCGTTTAACTTCTTTTCCGCCCGGCTGACGCAATTGCAATTCGACCTGGAGACAGCGGCGACGAATGTCGAAGTGATGGTGGGCGCGATCAAGCCGTCAACGGAGAAAAAAGATCATTAACCACGGATGGAGACAGATGAGCACGGATCAAAATAGAAATTGGAAAAGATACGGATTTTACGGATCGGCCGGGATTCAAAGCCGGAAAAATCCAAATCTGTGCCAATCCGTAAAATCGGTGTCAAAAGTTTTTCCTCCCATCTGGGTTCATCTGTGGCTATCTGTGGCTAAACCAACCCGCACATGAAGCTGCGTTCACCCATTCGTCCGCGCAAGTCGCGCATTGTCATCATTCCACTGATTGACATCATGTTTTTTCTTTTGGCATCGTTCATGATGATCAGCCTGCAGATGAGCCGCACGGCGAACCTCAAGGTCAACCTGCCCACTGCCACGGAGGCGCGACAGGATTACAAGCCAGATATGATCAATATCGCGGTGGATAAATCTGGAGCGATCTGGCTGGAGAAAAAAACGGTCTCCCTCGCCGGGCTTGAGTTGGTTTTAAGCAATCGTTTTCGCCTGGACACCAATCTGCCGGTGTATATCAGCGGTGACCGGGACACGCTGCACGGTGACATGGTGAACGTCTATCAAGCCGCTCGCGCGGCGGGCATCCAAAAGGTCGCCTTCATGACCGGCGGCGGAAGTTCAAATTAAGCCATTGATGAAAATCCGCACGCCATTGCCTGCTCTGAAGACCCGGTTGGAAATCATTCCGCTGATTGACATCATGTTTTTTCTTTTGGCGTCGTTCATGATGATCAGCCTGCAACTGCAGATTGTTCGCACACTCAAAGCCAATTTGCCGACGGCGACCCAGACGACTGCCAAGGCTAAACCAGATATCGTGAATCTGTTCGTGGATCGCGACGGCCAGGTTTCCGTGGATAAAAAACCGTTCTCGCTGGTAGATTTAAATACCTTGCTGACGAACCGTTTCAGTTTGAACACCAATCTGCCGGTTTACATCACCGGCGCTAAGGACGCGACGCATGGCGAGATCATCGGCGTTTTGGATTTCGTGCGGCGGGCGGGGATCCAACATGTCGCCATCGCCGTGAAAGCCGCGCCGGACCGGTCTTGAATTTTACATGAAAAATTTCCAATCCAACTTGCTTATCTTTTTCGCGCTGGCGCTTTGCGGTCTGTGCGTTTTCCAGTGGCAGGACCAAACGGTTCAGCGCAATGAAATTGACGCCCAGAACCAGATGCTGTTTCAAAAGGCATCCGATATCCAGGGATTCACCAATTCGGTGGCGACGTTGAATGCGCAAGTCATCCAGATGGACGTGCGCATCGCCGAGCTTAAGAATACGGCGGCAACGAATAGCCAATTGATCGCCTCACAAAAAACGGAAATCAATCACTGGCAGCTTGTGGGCGAACAGTTGACGAACCAAATCACTCAATATCAGGAAGGTCTCGCGACGTTGCAGGGAAAATTAAAGGAAGCCTATGCCGGCATCAGTCAACAAAACGCGGCGATCAGCAATCTGGTCGCCCAGCGTGACGACTATGTGCGGCAATACAACGCCAGCGTCAAGGACCGGAATGAGATTGTGGGCAAATACAATGACCTGGCGAAGCAGGTGGAAAAGCTTCAATCGGGTGGCGACAATTCTTCAAGTAAGTAGGTTGGTGGTGTGATGGAGAATCGTGGTGGAGATGGCTTAGGCTGCGCTGCGACCCAATTCCCCTATGGAGATCATTTTTAGATCGTTGCAGATATTAGCGATCACCGAGCGGAGCAATGCATTGCTCCGCGCTCCATTGCGGCGTGTGAAAAAATACGATTTACGATTTTCCAGACCCCATCCGTGTTTATCTGTGTCCATCCGTGGTTAAAAATCTTTGGTGATTTAAATAGGCACCACTACGTTTAAGCGGGGCGAATTCAACCTTGGAAACGCTTGCACTGGGTTAGGGTTGTGGTATATTGCAAATCGTTTGCGATATGTACTTTAAGCTGGCGGACGCCGGATTGATGATTGGCTGAATTATGCTGGAACATACTGTTTCTCCCCTTTGGTTGTTGACGATTTATTGTCTGCTGGTTTTGCTGGCTTCGCTGGCGGGCGGATGGGTGCTGTTGCTTATCCGCCCAACCCATTCACGATTGCAGGTGGCGATCAGTTTCGTGGCCGGGCTTATGCTGGGGATTGCCACGTTGCATTTTTTGCCGGATGCCGAGGAGCAGTTGCATTCCATTGACCGGACAGCGGCATGGATGTTGGGTGGCTTTCTGGCAATGTTCTTTTTACAGCGGTTTTTCCATTTTCATCACCATGATTCTCCCGAAGGCGACCCGGAAGATTGTTGCCACGAGCATGACCATGGAGCTGGCCACGAGCATCACGCCCATACCTTGGCAGACAAGTCAGCCCAGCAACTTTCGTGGGTGGGCACGGCCCTGGGGCTGACCTTGCATTCCTTGCTGGATGGTCTGGCTTTGGCGGCGGCAGTGGAAGCCGGGGTACATGGCCGCACTGGGTTGGCGGGTTTTGGCGTGGCGCTGGTGGTAATCCTGCACAAGCCGTTTGATGCGATGGCAGTTTCCACCTTGATGGCCGCCGGCGGCAGCTCGCGTTTTCTGCGGCATATCTTGAACGCGTTGTTTGCCCTGGTGAGTCCGTTGGGGGCGATTTTATTTTATTTTGGTGCCAGTCATTTTACCGATGCCAACGCGGCCTTCCTTGGGTGTTCACTGGCGTTTTGTGCGGGGACTTTTCTCTGTATTGCCAGCAGCGATTTGCTGCCGGAACTGCAATTTCATTCGCATGACCGCTTTAAACTTTCCATCGCCTTGATTGCCGGTTTGCTGGTGGCCGTGGTCATCAAGCATTTTGAAGATGATCAGGTTCAACCTGCGCCGGTGCCGGCCGTCATCCAACCGAGTCATTGACTGGCCAGGTTTTCAGCCTAGCAAGGTTAGCACGATCCCGATCAGGATGCCGATGACGGCGGGCAGTTTGCGCCAGCCGTTGGCTTCCCGGAAAAAATATAACCCGCCGGCAAAAGCCACCAAGGTACTGGCCCGCCGCAAACTCATGACGACGGCAACGAGAGCCTGCGGGTTTTTCAGTGCGCTAAAATAAAGGTAATCTGCAACCAGCAATGCCAGCGCGATGAACGGTATGCTCCAACGCCAATGAAATTCATTGCGCGGCCACAGGCGCAATTTCCAACCGAGGGCGAACGGCGCAAAGAACATGACGAGATAGATGGAGAACCAGCATTGCACGGTCGGCACGGAAAATCTCAACGTACTTAAAAGATACTTATCATACAGCGAACTGACGGCACCGAACAGCACGCCGATGATCAGAAACCAGAACCAGCGATTGCGGTGAAAATGCACACCTTCGCGCGCACCCGCCAGCGACAGACCGACAAACGATGCGAGCGTGGTCAATACACCGATGGCTTCCAGCGGCGTGGGACGTTCACCCAGGATCAGGATTGCTCCCAGCAGCGTGAATAGCGGGCTGGTTGCGCGGATCGGCGCGCCCAGCGAGAGCGGCAGGTGTTTCAGGGCAAAATAGGTTCCCACCCATGAAATCGCAACGATGCCTGATTTCAACATCAGTTGCAGATGTTGTTTTCCCGTCAACGGATCAGTGACCAGCGAAGGTGGCAACCAGCCCGGATGAATGGCATGGATGAGTAACAGGATCAACCAGACAGAAGCCCCGGTAAGCGTGCTGAAAAATAGTACGGGAGTCACGGCATTGGCCCGCACCGCGTGCTTGGTGCAAAGGTCATAAAGACCGAGAAAAAATGCGGATAAAAGAATGGCGGCAACCCAGGGCATTTAAAAATAAAACCGGCGGACCAATTGAGATCGCCGGTAAATAAATCGTTTCAAATTTGTCCGTTTAGTATGTCGAAAATATGCCGAGTCGGAAAGGGGAAACCCCGTGATGCGTGTTCTGGACGCTGGCTGGCTGATTTCCGCTTTTCCTTGCTTCCGGTTGTGGTAAAGTGGTCGAATCATGTCGTCTGACTCAAATTTGAGCAATCCGGCAGCGGCCCGCCCGCCGTTGGATATTGCCGCGCTCGTGAAGGAGCACGCCGGGAAAAATTACGAATTGCAGGCTGATCATATCAATCCGGCCAATGTCCGCACGCTGAAGACCATCGGGTTTGATCGCTGCTATACGCGGGCCGAGGGCTCGTATCTCTGGGATGTAAAAGGCGATAAATATCTGGATCTGTTGAGCGGCTACGGCGTCTTTGGCCTGGGCCGCAACCACCCGGAAGTCCGCCGCATTTTGAAGGAGTTTCTTGACCTCGAATATCCCAGCCTCGTGAAGATGGAAGCGCCGTTGCTTTCCGGTCTGCTCGCGGCCGAGTTGAAGCGGCGGATGCCGAACGAACTCGACATGGTTTTTTTCACCAACTCTGGCGCGGAAGGCGTGGAGACGGCGATCAAATATGCGAAGTGCGCCACGGGCAAGCCCGCGCTCATCCATTGCAAAAAATCATTTCACGGCTTGAGCAGCGGCGCTTTGTCCATCAATGGCGACGACAGTTTCCGCGACGGTTTCGCGCCGTTCATGCCGGATTGCCGCGCCATTCCGTTCAACGATCTGGCCGCGTTGGAAGCTGAATTGCTCAAAGGCGATGTCGCTGCTTTTATCACCGAGCCAATTCAGGGCAAGGGTGTGAATCTCCCGGCGCCGGGGTTTTTACTGGCAGCGCAACAGCTTTGTCGTAAACACGGGGCATTGTTTATTGACGACGAAGTACAGTCCGGCATGGGCCGCACCGGGAAGTTCCTCGCCATTGAACATGAAGGGGCAGTGGACCCGGACATCGTGATTTTGGCCAAAACCCTGTCCGCCGGTTTTGTTCCGGTCGGCGCGGTGTTGTGTAAAAAATGGATCCATGAAAAAGTTTTTTCCTCGATGCAACGTTCGGTGGTGCACAGCTCAACATTTAGTCAGGGAAGTTTTGCGATGGCCGCCGGCCTTGCGGCGTTGGACGTGATTGACCGTGAGAACCTGATCGCCAATGCGGCGAAGATGGGTGATCTCATCGGCCAAGGGCTGACGGCGATGATTCCGCGTTTCGAGTTCATGAAGGAAGTCCGTTGGCGCGGTTTGATGACGGGCATTGAATTTGGCTCGCCAAGATCACTTACATTGAAGATCGCCTGGACGACGTGCCACACGCTCGATAAGAGCTTGTTTCCGCAGGCGGCGGTGATTCCGTTGCTCGATAAACATCGTATCATCACGCAGGTCGCCGGCCACAATGTGGATGTGGTGAAATTGCTCCCGCCGCTGATCATCACGGAAGCCGATGTGAATTATTTTCTGAAGGCGTTTGAGGATGTAATGGTGCAGATGCACAAATTTCCCGGCCCGGCGTGGGATGTTCTAACCCGCATCGGCAAAATGGCCGTGACGCAGCGGGCGCGATGACGACGGCACCGGCATGATTCGGCGCGAATAAAAAATTGGTGGATCAAGCCAGACTCAACGTCAGGATTTGACGAAGTTCATGGTCCGGCGCACACTGCGGAAAACGCAGTGGGCTTCAGGACTGTTTTCCAGGAGAGAACAAACATGAAAATCCGTTTTTCCAAATTGATCTGGCTGATAGCCGGTGGCTTGATAATTATTGGGATTGTTGCATTCCTTTTGATCCAACCCGAACGCGGTGCAGTACAAGCCGTGGCCAAAATCCGGGAAAGCCTTCGTCAGCAAGGATTCAAAACTGATCTTTCCGATTTTAATTTTTCAACTTCTGATGAGTTGCGCTCCCGGATGGCTGAATTAAATGCTGTTCAATCAGCGTTAGGTTCCGGCGCGTTTGTTGACTATCCCGATCTGATGAAGCCACTTGATACAAATACTGCGTTGGTGATCTGGCAACAAGGATTTCCGCGTACCGGGGCAGGGCAAGTTCTATGGCCGGCCTTGCGCGAGGCCATATTGGAACAACAATCAGAATTGGATGAAGCGAGGGCGGCGATTTTATCTGGCCCGATCGAATTCAATCTCGATGCTCGTTCCGGAAACGCCATGTTGCTACCGCATTTGGCCGTGTTGAAAAATCTGGCGCTCCATTTCGGTAGTCGCGCCGTCTTGGCAGTTCACGATGGGAATCAAGGCGCTGCGTGGACCAATTTATTGGCGGAAACCAGACTGGTCACGGCTTGGAAAACTGAACCAGTGGAAATTTCCCAACTGGTTCGCTTTGACCTGACGACGATTGCTTACAGTGCGACCTGGCAGATGTTGCAGACCAATGGTTGGTCGGATGAAAGCCTGGCCAGACTACAGCACGAATGGGAGGCCACTGATTTTCTCACCAATCTTCCAGAGACCATCGCTTTCAAACGGGCTTGTCAGGTGAATCAATGCCGGTTGGAACGGGCGAGGCCGATTTCATCGGGTCTGACCGCAGCCGATTTTTTCAAGGAATTGATGCGCTCGCCACATGATGCCTGGTTGGAGCTGAACGGAAATTGGAAGCAAATCTGTTATCACGCTTATGGAACATATGTGGATGAAAAGGATCTGTTAATTTTTTACCGTGATCGTGAAATTGAATTTCGCAATGCGGTGCAAAAATCAACCTGGTCTCAGATGCAGTCGTTGCCCGGGGTTACCAATAATATTTTTTTTCAGTCAAAATTCGCTTCACGGTTATCAGCCCTGATGAACCTGCATGAGATGAACCTGGCTTTTATGAAATTTAAGTCCAGCTTTCTTGGACGAGCTGCGGAGGCGGAAGCCCGTCGTCGGATTCTTATCACCGCCATTGCTTTGGAGCGTTATTGTGGCAAACATGGAGTTTATCCGAAATCGTTAGCCGGGCTGGTACCAGAATTTCTGAATACGGTGCCGCTTGATTTTATGGATGGCCAACCGTTGCGTTATCACCTTACGGATAATGGCCGTTTTATTTTGTATTCGATTGGCGATAACGGCGTGGATGACGACGGCCAAATTCAAACCCGCAAACAACGCCGGGAAAATGATCGAGAAAGTCTTTCATCCGACCGACTGATTCAATCTGACATCGTCTGGCCACAAGCTGCGACTCCGGGAGAAATGGCGGATGCCGAGCGGCAAAGTCAAATTGCCCGCGCCAATGAAACCGATGAACAGGAAGAATTGCAAACCACTACGCAATGGGATCACACTGCGCAACGGCAGGCTGAAGTCGAAAAATTGCTGACGATACCCATGGTGACATTTACCAATCTGCCGGTTTATTCAGGGCATTTGCTGATCGAAATCCTTCATAATGAGAACAGTTCTGGCACCAATAAACTTTCCTTGCGCGTACTGCTGACCCTTCATCAAATTATCACGGGCGCCGAACCAGAAACGGTGACATTTGAAACCCCGATCGCTTTTGATGCGCTAACCAATATCGGTATGCTTCAACTTTATGTGGACCCGGCACTGGACGCCAATTCGGACGAGGGATGCATGGCGGTGCAATGTGAATGTGACCGTGCGACAAATGGTGATTGTCTGCTGGCATGGAGCACAATTTACGAATGCCCTGGAAAACATGCGTTGCAAGCTGGATTGAGGTTGAATGATCCGTCAGTCAATAATCCCGATATTGACGGCCCAATTTCGCCGTTTGTGATCAGTAATCTTTGCCAGTTTAGTTTGACTTCCAGTCATTTTGACCCGGAAACGGGCGCGATGTTTCGCGTTAAATTGCCGGAACAAAATGGGCGTTATCACATTGATTTGAAAACAACGGACGGTGTGCTGCTCAAGTCCATCAACGGCACTACAGCAACCGGTATCATCAAAGAACATTGGAATTTAATGAACAATGATGGGCAGCGGTTTACGAATGATTTTTTTAACTCAGTTTTTCACATCACGTTGCCGGATTCTGGAAGATCGCAAACTTTGAACGGGCCATAAAAAAGGCGGCTGTCAGATGACAGCCGCCGTTGAATTCTAAAAACGCAGACCAGCCCTACAGATTACATGTTGGCGATGATATTGTCGCCGAACTGCGAGCATTTGATTTCCGTGCCGCCTTCCATCAAGCGCGCGAAGTCATAGGTGACACGTTTGCTGCCGATGGCGCCGTTCAAGCCTTTGAGGATCAAATCGGCGGCTTCCGTCCAACCCATATAGCGCAACATCATTTCGCCGCTTAATACGACGGAACCGGGGTTTACCATGTCTTTGCCGGCGTATTTCGGAGCCGTACCGTGCGTGGCTTCAAAGATCGCATGGCCGGTGACGTAATTGATATTGCCACCGGGCGCAATGCCGATGCCGCCGACCTGTGCCGCGAGGGCGTCGCTCAAATAATCGCCGTTCAAGTTTAGCGTGGCGATCACGTCGAAATCGGTCGGTCGCGTGAGCACCTGCTGCAATGCGATGTCCGCGATGGCGTCCTTGATGACAATGCCCGCACCGGGTTTGCCTTCGGGGATTTTGCACCATGGACCGCCATCAATCTCCACCGCACCAAATTCCGACTTCGCCAGTTCGTAGCTCCAGTCACGGAAACCACCTTCGGTGAATTTCATGATGTTGCCCTTGTGAACAATCGTCACGGATTTGCGCTTGTTGGTGATGGCGTATTGCATCGCCGAGCGGAACAGGCGTTGTGTGCCTGTTTTGGAAACCGGCTTGATGCCGATGCCGACGAGCTCGGGCGTTTCGCCGAAACGGATTTTTTTGAAATCCTTCGGGAACGTCGTTTTCAAAAATTCAATCGTCTTGAGCGCTGCTTCCTTGCCGGCTTCAAAATCAATGCCTGCGTAAATATCCTCGGTATTTTCGCGGAAGATGACCATTTCAACTTTTTCGGGATGTTTCACGGGCGACGGTACGCCGGTGAACCATTGCACGGGGCGCAGACAGACGTAGAGATCGAGCATCTGGCGCAGCGCGACGTTGAGCGAGCGGATACCACCGCCGACCGGCGTGGTGAGCGGGCCTTTGATGCCGACGAGATATTCCTTGAACGCATCAACGGTATCGTCCGGCAGCCAGTTATTAAATTTCTTAAAACTTTCTTCGCCGGCAAAAACTTCGAACCAGGAAATTTTACGTTTGCCGTCGTAGGCTTTTTCAACCGCCGCATCAAAAACCCGCACGGAGGCCGCCCAAATATCCGGACCGGTGCCGTCGCCGCGGATGAACGGCAAAATGGGGTTTTCCGGCACGGTTAATTTGCCGTTGTTGATGGTAATTTTTCCGCCAGCGGGCGGGGTCACGTCTTGGTAGGCCATGATGTTATCTGTTTAATTGATTATTTATCTGCCAAATGAAAAGGCTGAACGCCCACGAAATCAAGGAAAGAAGTGTTTAACTGTAAAAACATGGCAGGAAGCTGTTCCGCCGGGGATGGATGGGTGTATAAATCTAAATCAATTCAGTTCAAGAATTACCCGCAATCGTCAATGCCAGCAGGCATGCCAAATAAAAAACGGGCGAAGCTTTTGGCTTCGCCCGTTTTGAAAGATACGGACAATTATTCCTGCACGAACTTGATGATGCGGGATTTTTCCGTGCGGCGGCGCAAACCTTCGTCGAGCACTTTTTTGCGCAGGCGCAGGCTCTTCGGAGTGGCTTCCACGAATTCGTCCACGTCAATGTATTCCAGGGCGCGTTCAAGCGAGAGTTTCATTGGCGGAGCCAATTGAATGCCTTTGCCGTCACCCTGTGAACGCATGTTTGTCAGGCGTTTTTCTTTGACCGGGTTCACGGGGATGTCATTTTCCCGCGCGTTTTCACCGACGATCATGCCGACATAGATCGCATCACCCGCTTCCACCATGAGGCGGCCGCGTTCCTGCACCATGTTGAGCGCATAGCTGGTGGCTTCGCCATTATCCATCGAAACGAGCGAACCGTTTTTGCGCGCGGCGATTTCGCCGGTGTCCGGTCCGTATTCATGGAACAAATGACTCATCACGCCCATGCCTTTGGTGGAGTTGACGAGATCGGTTTCAAAACCGATCAAACCGCGCATCGGCACCAGGGCTTCGACGGAAACCTGATTGCCAACGTGATTCATATTCGTGATCTGCGCTTTGCGATTGGAAAGATTTTCCATGATCGTCCCGAGGTTTTCGCTCGGGATTTCCACGAACAATTTTTCAATCGGCTCGAGCAATTCGCCTGCCGGACCTTTTTTCCAAAGCACTTCGGGACGGGAGACGAGAACTTCGTAACCTTCGCGGCGCATCTGTTCGACGAGAATGGCGATTTGCATTTCGCCACGACCGCTGACCGCGAACACTTTCGGGTCGCTGGTTTGGGCGATACGGAGCGCAACGTTCGTGCGGATTTCTTTGACGAGGCGATCCCAGATATGGCGTGCGGTGACGAGTTTGCCTTCCTGGCCGGCCAACGGGCCGTCGTTCACGGCGAATTCCATCTGAATCGTCGGCGGATCAATCGGGATATACGGCAGCGTTTGGCGTGCTTCGGAATCGCAAATCGTTTCACCAATGAACACATCTTCAAAACCGGCAAGGCCGACGATGTCGCCCGCGTGGGCTTCGGCGATTTCGATCCGCTTCATGCCTTCGAAATGATAGATCATCGTGATCTTGCCCTTGGAAATCTTGCCATTGCCGTGGCGGCAGATAGCGGGATCGCCGACTTTCACTTTGCCTTCGACGATTTTACCGAATGCGATACGACCGACGTAATCGTTGTAATCGAGGTTGGCGACGAGCAATTGAAAACCTTCACCGGCCTTGGCGCGCGGCGGCGGGATGTGCTTCACAATCGCTTCGAACAGCGGTTCCATCGTGGTGGTGGTGTCGGTCAACTCCACCTTTGCATAACCAGCCTTGGCTGAGGCGTAGATGAAAGGAAAATCAAGCTGTTCGTCCGTGGCGTTGAGCGACATGAACAATTCGAACACGAGGTCGAGCACCTTCTTCGGATTCGCATTTTCGCGGTCAATCTTGTTGATGACGACAATCGGCTTGGCGCCGGCCTCGAGGGCTTTGCGGAGCACGAAACGCGTCTGTGCCTGCGGTCCTTCCGAGGAATCCACGACCAACAGCACGCCGTCAATCATGTTCATGATGCGTTCGACTTCGCCGCCGAAGTCCGCATGGCCGGGCGTATCAACGATGTTGATGTGAGAATTTTTATACTTGAACGCGGCATTTTTGGCGCGGATGGTGATGCCCTTTTCTTTTTCGAGGTCCATCGAATCCATCAGGCGCTCAACCTGCGTTTCCTGCTGGTTTTCGCGGTACGTGCCGGATTGCTTGAGGAGACAGTCCACGAGCGTGGTCTTGCCGTGGTCGACGTGCGCGATAATCGCGATATTACGGATATGCTGCATAGTATAAAAAATAGTCGTATATCATGGCTTTTTTGCGAGAAAGGTCAAGCGGCGTATTCGCGGAAAATGGAATTGTCACCGTTTCGGCATAATCGGAAATGAACCCGGAATCGGGCGTGGACGGTTCAGCTAACGGCTGCTAGGCTGCCGCCAATAATCCATGAAATTTTTCAGCTATCTTTTCGTTCTGGCCGCAGTCTGGTTGCCGGTGGGCTTGGTTGCCACTCCAAATGATCCGGCGTCCCAACGGCCAGCGATCCGTCTGGCTGTTGTTGGCGCGAGTATTGCCGCCGGGTTTGGTACGGCGGATCATGCGCGGGATGCTTACCCCTCACAGTTGCAACGGATGTTGGGCCCCAACTGGGTGGTAGGCAATTATGGCGTCAGCGGCACAACCTTGATCCATAGCGGCGACGCGCCGTACATCAAAACCCCGGAATATCAACGGGCGCTCGCTTTCAAGCCGGATGTGCTCATCATTGATCTCGGCGGCAATGACAGCAAGCCGTTCAACTACGAAGCGCATTCCGGCGATTTCATTCCTGATTATCAGGCGTTGATTGCCGCCTTTCGTGCGGTAAACCCGTCCCTGAAGATTTACGCCGCGTTGCCGGTGCCGGCATTTCCGCAAAACTACGGGATTCGTGATCACGTGATTGTTTCCAATATCATTCCCGCCACGGTTCAAGCGGCAGCGCTCGCGAATGTTTCCGTTATTGATCTGCACACGCCGCTGGCCGGGCAGGGCGCAGATTTTCCGGACCGGGTGCATCCCAATGAGACTGGAGCCAAGCTGATGGCAAAAGTCCTCTACGGCGTATTGCAAAAAGATTTCCCGGGGCAGGGGTCGTCGCCCGCCAGTGCGCCGCAAAAAAACTTGCACGGATTTGAAGGCATGGACGTGTGGAAGGATATTGAATACGCCCAGATCAACGGACATTCGCTTAAGTTAGACCTTTATATTCCCGAAAATGTTTCGCGTCCGGTTCCCCTCATCATTGATATTCACGGTGGTGGCTGGATGGCTTTGGATAAAAATGAAATGGTCGCCCGTAGCATCTTGCAACATGGCTTTGCCGTGGCGAGCATTGATTACCGTCTGACGCAGGAAGCGATTTTTCCGGCACAGATCTATGACTGTAAAGCTGCGGTTCGCTGGCTGCGTGCCCACGCCGCTGAATACGGTCTGAGGTCGGACAAGATCGGCGCTTGGGGTGATTCCGCCGGCGGCCATCTCGTGTCACTGCTTGGCCTGACGGCGAATCATCCCGAACTCGAAGGCGAGGAAGGCAACCTGAATGTCTCCAGCCGGGTTCAAGCTGTCTGCGATTTTTATGGTCCGTCCGATCTGTGGACGACGAATCATCTCGCCAATGACGTTGCTGACCATGCCGTGCCGCGGTTGTTGGGCGGATTGATTGAACAAAATGAAGCGAAAGCCCGGCAAGCCAGTCCGTTGTTCTACGTCACCACCAATGCCTGCCCCTTCCTCATCGTGCATGGCGACCAGGATCCGATTGTCCCATTGCAGCAGAGTATTAATTTGAACGACGCCTTGCAAAAAGCCGGCGTTGCCTCGCAACTTTACGTCGTCAAGGGTGGTGGCCATGGTTTCAATTCGCCGGAGGCATTCGTGGCGGTTGTGGCTTTCTTCAATAAATATCTCAAGGAATAAGCGTCGAATTCTATGGTCAGGTGACGGGCCATAACCGATCCGTCACCGGCGTATTTTTCTGTCGCGCGTATTTTTCTAGCATTGTTCCAATTCGTGAAATACTTTCGGATGATGACCTCAACGCACGGCCATGCTCTATACCCACCTGTTCGTTTATGGTTGATCAGTTTACTGGCGGTGATGTTTTTTTCTGGATGCGGCAAGCCCGTTTCGCAAGCCTCCAAGCCCTCCAATACCAACGCCGAACCAGTCGCAACCCTTGATACCAACCCAACTGCAAATCTGGCTGAACCCGTCCCGGGAAAGGATGGAAAAGTTTGTTTTGCTTGCCAAGGAACGGGTGTGGTCAAATGCACGGCGCCTGGCTGTGTGGATGGCAAGGTGGACTGCCCCGGTCCGTGTTTGAAGTTGTCTCATGGCACTTGGGTTCATTTGAATGTTGCCGGCCATTCGCCAACCGATTTATGGCAGAAATTTTATTTGCCCAATGGCAGTTACGATGCATACAGCCAGGCCCATGTCGGCCATGTGATCGTGATGCAAAATGGCCATGCCGTGGATACCGGCCCATGCAAAATCTGTGGCGGCACCGGCAAAGTGGACTGCAGCGTCTGCAAAGGCACCGGTGAAGTGGCTTGTCCGATTTGCGACGGGAAAAAATACGTGCCTGTCTCCTGGACGCCAACGGACAATCCCTGGCTTAATGCCCAGTCTGATTTAATCCGATTGGCATCCGGGCAAGTATTGTTTGGAAAAGCCATTTATACCAATGGCAACGGTACGGACATCACGATCAAAACTCGCGACGGACGGTTTATGCACGTACCAGCCTCTGACCTTGGACTCAAAGGCACAAACATTTCCAAGCCACTTTGATCAAGTAAGTTTCTTAGAATTGTCACCATCAATGCCTGCCACTTCTTTATGGTTCATTAGAACAAATCCGGTTGCTGGAGTGTCCGGCCAGCAGCGGGATTTTTCAAAATAGCCAGCGCGGCTTGTCGTTCCGCGCGGGAATGATGCTGTTTTAACTTTGCGATTTCCCGATTGGCCAGGCCATCGCAACGCTCGTTGTCAGCGTTGCCAGCATGGCCTTTTACCCATTTCCACGTCACGCGATGTTGCGCCACCAGTTGATCCAGTTGCTGCCACAAATCCACATTTTTGACCGGCTCCTTCGCGGCGGTTACCCAGCCCTTACGCTTCCAGCCGCTGATCCATTGGGTGATGCCGTTTTTTAGATATTGCGAATCAGTGTAGAGGCAAACCTCACTGGGCGAATCCAACGTCGCCAGCGATTCGATGGCGGCGCGCATCTCCATGCGGTTATTGGTTGTCACTAATTCGCCGCCGGAAATTTCCCGTACTGAATCACCCGACCGGATCACCGCACCCCAGCCGCCAGGTCCGGGATTCCCTTTGCAACCGCCATCGGTATAAATAATTATGGCCTTCATCCGGCGCGTTTGGCTCCCGGCACCCAACTGCTGGGTGCAAGGATACGGTCAAAAATCATGATCTTCTGCCAGATTTTCCGGGATAATCCATTGGTGAGATTTTCAATTTCATTCACGGCAGCCAGCGTCACTGAGTCGTTAAAATTCTGCACATAAAGCGCGGAAATCTTGCTGAGCAACGCGAGCAGGTCGCTGCAATAGTCCAGATAGCGGATCAACTCCGCCGGATTTTGCGGGCGCCGCGCCGCTGTGGCCGGCGCTTCCGAAATGCGTTCGGGATCCTTGGTAAGCTGGTGCATGTCAATGATGTGGGCCAGCGCCCGCAATTCATGGATGGCCTTCAGCGCCCGCCGCCGTTTCGATCGTGTTTCCAGCGTGATGAAAAAGAAAGCGGCGGCGCCGATGAACACGACTTCATTGATCGCCGCATCCAAGCCTTGCAAAAATTCCCCGATGCTGCTGACGCTCATCTGCACGTGGACATGCAAGGCTACGCTGGCAACAATCATTACGATGGAAGCAATGCCAATGCCCGCCAGCGTGCGCAATGGCAGATGTGGTTTGGCCAGCCAGTCCGCCAATCCAGCCGCCTGTTCACTTACGCTCAGGATTTCTCCGGCAACCTTGCTCAAGCCTGAATTGGCAAACCGTTCCGTGATGTGCGCCTGCGTTGTGCGGCAGGTCTGCACGATCAAACTGGCATCAAGGCTGCGGTACATGGCAGGCGCGTTGGCTTAGGTCAACTTCTTCAATTTTGCATCTTCGCTCAATTTTTTGACCAATTCCTTGATCTTTTGCGCCTGCGATTTGTGCGCGAGCAACACGGCGTCGTCGGTTTGTACCAGAATTGAATCACGCAACCCGACCACGGCGATCGGTGTGCGATTCTTGGTGCGTGCGTCATAGATAATGTTGCGCGCGGCATCCACGTGGATGAAATCTGCCATCGCGGCATTGCCTTCCGCATCCTGTTTCAGGTGGCGCGACAACGCCGGCCACGCACCAAGGTCATCCCACTCGAACGCGCCGTCGGCGATAATTACGTTTTGCGCCTTTTCCATCAGCGCATAATCAATCGAGATTTTCTTCACTTCGGGATATTCCTTCGCCAAAACTTTTGTGAGTTTCGCGGGATTGTTGGCGACTTTAAACCAGCGCTGGCACGCGGCAAACATTTCCGGTTGATGCTTCTCCAACCCGTTGGTGACGGTGATGAAGCTCCATACAAACATCCCTGCGTTCCAACGATATTGTCCGCTGTTGACGTATTCCAGCGCCGTGTCGAAATTCGGTTTCTCGACGAAACGTTCCGCCTTGAAAAATGTTGTTTTCGTTTTCTTCCCGCCGCTCGGCGCCGGCAATTCCGCGCCAGTCTGGATATAACCATAGCCCGTTGCCGGTTCATTCGGTTTGATGCCGATGGTTACAATCGCCTGGCCCTGGGCGGCAACGTCGAACGCATCGCCCAGAACCTGTTGAAATTTTTTTGCATTGGGGATGACGTGGTCAGCCGGCAGCACCGCCATTACGCCCGTCGTGGAACGAGCGCCCACGAGGGCTGCCCCCAGTGTCACGGCGGCGCAGGTGTCGCGTCCCATGGGCTCGGCGACGACGTTGTCCTTCGGCAATTTCGGCAACTGTTTTCGCACCTCCGGCGCTTGCGCAGTATTGGTGATGATGAAAATATTTTTTAGCGGCACGAGCGGCAGCACGCGTTCGACGGCTTCCTGCAAAAATGATTTTTTGCCGAGGATGGCCAGTAGCTGCTTGGGCGTTTTCTCGCGGCTCAACGGCCAGAAACGCTCGCCGCGTCCCCCGGCCATGATGATGACGAAACGGTCTTTGATGGTAGTCTTTGCTTTAGCGTTCATAATTTTTAGCCGCAATTAGATCCTGATAAAACGTAGATTAAAGGCCAGACAGGCATTTTCCAACGTTGAAATCCAACGCCATCGGGCGCGGCTCAAACGATTTTTACAGGTTTAATTTCTTCAGTGCCTCATCGGTTGGAAACACACTTTGGATTGCTTTTGCCATGGCACTGTAACTGGGATCAAAATTCGCCTGTTGGGTCTCGCCGTTGTATTTTACTTCGAGGATTTTGCACTGATAACACAAATCAAAATCCACCGTGTTGCCTTTGCCGGTAAAGCGCAGGTGGACGCCATAGTCTGGGCTACACCGTTTTAGGTAACCCCAGCCATATGAATTAAAATCTGCAAGGACGTCTGAAAAGGTTTTGACAGCCGCTGGGGATAGTTTGATCACCGATGTGCGGCGAACTTTTGGAATTGAGTTGCCTTGTTCATCAAAATCCGGAGTAAGCAACCACGCCTCAACTGTGTCTGGATGCGTAACGATTTCATAAGCCATTTTTCCGCCGACCAGGTTTTCAACGAAATGTTTTGGTGGCGGCAACGGGCCGAGCAGTTCGGCGGCATTGGTCAGTACCAGTGCCGGACTGGTGAACAATGCCCCATCGCGAACATCCAACTCGAGCAGTTCTTTCGTCGTTCCTAAAATTTCAACATAGACCGGGCTATATTTACTCGGCGGACGATGTGGCATGGGGCGTCCAGACGCTTGAACTCGTTTGCGCAACATCGCGTTGGCCGGGTCTTCCCCCCAACCCATCATGAATAAAGGCACAACCAGAATATTGTTTGCACCGATAATTCGTTGCCCTTTAGGGTCGCGACCACGCCCGATCAACTGGAATATGTCCGGCGGCGAGGTTTTTTCCAGCCCGGCCAAATTTACCGAAAGTGAGGTAAGCCATTGCCGGGCCAATTGGCAGGCGCTGTTGGTGTCCAGCAATGATGGGCGGCTGGCGAGTTCGAGGACGTTTTCAACTGGCGGTGAAATTTTTTTGAACCAGTCCAGTTTCTGGATGGAGCAAAGCCGTCCCTGGCTAAATTCAAAGGAGTAGTTGGCGGCAAAAATGGCTCCGCCAACTCCTTCCGGTGGCGGATTTACTTCCCATTTATTGGTATCAGCCGGAACCGTGATGGGCAAAGGCTCGTTTAACTGCAATTGCTTTGCGGCAAAATTGGCCTGGCTGACCATCAATTGCAAGGCGGCGGCTTGATAAGCCGCCGTCGTATGGAGCATGGCAACGATGTTCGTGATCATGGCTAAATGGTCTTCACCGCATCTGCCAGCGACTTTACAAACGCGCCAACTTTGGCCACGAGTTCCGGCGATTTTCCGTTTTCCGCAATTTGATTCACGATCGCGCTGCCCACGACCACTGCATCCGCTTCCGAGGCGACGAGCTTCGCCTGTTCGGGATTGGAGACACCGAAGCCGACGGCGATCGGTAGAGTTGTATGCGAACGGAGCTTCGCAACCTGCGAGGCAAGGTTGGTGGCGATTTGCGATTGCATGCCGGTCACGCCTTCCCGTGAGATGTAATAGATAAAACCCGCGCCACGCTTGACGATGAGCGCCATGCGATCGTCCGGTGTGGTCGGAGCGACGAGGTAGATGTGGCAGAGGCTGTTTTTCTTCATCAACGCTTCGTAATTGTCGGACTCCTCTGGTGGCAAATCGAGCACGAGCAAGCCGTCCACTCCTGCTTGCGCACAGTCGGCAATGAACTTTTCCATGCCGACCTTGTGGATGAGGTTGAAATAGATATAGAGAACGATGGGAACCTGTGATTGTTTGCGAATATCAGTGACGGTCGCCAAAACTTTTGGCGGGGTGGTTTTTGATTCCAAACCACGTTGCGCCGCCAACTGGTTCACCAAGCCGTCGGCCAGTGGATCGCTGAATGGCACGCCGAGTTCCACCACGGCGACGCCGGCTTGATCAAAAGCCAGCGTGAGGTCATGGGTGGCTTGCAGATTCGGGTCCCCCGCGCCGATATAGACGACGAGTCCTTTTTTGCGGTCCCGTTTCAGTTGGGTGAAACGTGCTTCAATGCGATTCATTCCGGGTAGTTTCAAGTTTCAGGTGGCAAGTTTCAAGTTCCGAAAATATCGCGCGAAGAACGCGAAGTTGGCGAAGAGGGCAATTCTCTTCGTTGCCGCCACGTTATTCGCGCGATTCGATGCCAGATTTACATTGCTTCACCAACGGCAACGGACTAGAACACGAGAATAAATTTAGACGACCATGAAAACAAAACTGCTTTGTCTTCTCCTTTTGACTTCAGGCATGTCGGCCACCATGGCTGAGGGAGCCAAGGTGGCGGCGGCGGATAATGTCTTTGCCTTCAAGCTACTCAAACAAATCGCGCAGGAAGAGCCGGCAAAAAACATTTTTATTTCGCCATACAGTGCGGCGGCGGTTTTGCAAATGGCAGCCAATGGCGCCGCCGGCTCGACGAAAACGGAAATGCAAGCCGCTTTGGGTACAACGAAGCTCACCGATGGCGACGTAAATGCCGGCAACCGGGAAATTATCCATGACTTGAACGCGGATAACACAAATGTGGTTTTGAACACGGCCAATGCGATTTGGGTGCAAAAGGGCTTTTTGGTGAAGCCGGATTTTATCGCGACGAACCAAAGTTTTTTTGACGCGACCATTGGCGATCTGGATTTCACCAGCCAACAATCGGTGGAGGTCATTAACCAGTGGGCGAGCGAGAAAACGCACGGTAAAATCCCCAGCTTCTTAAGTCAACCACCGGGCGAAGCCATGCGTTTGTTATTGGCCAACGCGGTTTATTTTAAAGGCAAATGGGCCGACCCATTTGAGGCGAAAGACACACACGATGAGCCGTTTTATCTGCGCGATGGCAGTCAGAAAACAGTGCCGTTGATGCGAAAGACCAAAACGTTCACCTATCGCCGCGGCACGGGTTATCAGGCAGTGCGTTTGCCGTATCAGGATGAAAACTTGGCGATGTATGTTTTCCTGCCCGACACTAATTCCAGTCCGGAAAAATTGCTGGCCATCATGAGCGGCGATACCTGGCAGCGTATTACGAAACCGGGATTTAACGAAAAAAAAGGCACGCTGGAATTGCCGCGGTTCAAACTGGATTACAGTGTGATATTGAACCAGTCGCTGCAAGCGCTTGGCATGAAATTAGCCTTTGGCCCGGGGAAGGCAGACTTTTCGGGTATCGCGTCGTCTATGGCTCAGCTTTACATTTCGAAAGTACTGCAAAAAACGTTTGTCGAAGTGAAAGAAGAAGGTACGGAAGCAGCGGCGGTGACGGGAATATTTGCCCTTTCAGCCGGCATCGAAATGCCGCCGACTGATCCATTTACCATGATTGTGAACCGGCCTTTTCTGTTTTTGATTGAAGACAATAAAACAGGGGCAATTCTGTTCATGGGCGTCATGTTCAATCCATAGTCAAATCAATTTTAAACCGCTAACCGACGCTTATATAATGGGCACGGCAAAGCGGCAGCTTTGCCCTACTATTTTTAAGATGGCTTCTAGTGTCAATGAGCACAGGTTAGCGGTTAAATTCTTGTTTCCTGCTTGGCTTTTTTTCCGCATCATCCCTTTATGGCAAGCAGTTTTGGACATTTATTCCGCATCACGACGTGGGGCGAATCCCATGGCGGGGGCGTTGGCGTCGTCGTGGACGGTTGCCCGCCACGCTTGAAACTTTCCGAGGCGGACATCCAGCCGGACCTCGATCGTCGTCGTCCCGGACAATCCCGGATCGTCACGCCTCGCAAAGAATCCGATACGGTACAAATCCTTTCCGGTGTTTCCTCGACGGGCCGCACCCTCGGCACGCCGATTTCCCTGTGGGTCAAGAACGAGGATCAACGTTCCGAGGCTTACAATGAGATGAAGGATAAATTTCGCCCGTCGCATGCGGATTACACATACTTCGCCAAATACGGCATTCGTGCGTGG
This sequence comes from Verrucomicrobiia bacterium, assembly GCA_036498725.1. Taxonomy (GTDB): domain Bacteria; phylum Verrucomicrobiota; class Verrucomicrobiia; order Limisphaerales; family UBA11358; genus UBA11358. Next base: position 60,734 of record DASYEY010000153.1, read on the forward strand.
CAGGGTGGCGGACGGGCCAGTGCCCGCGAAACGATCGGCCGGGTGGCGGCGGGGGCCATCGCCAAAAAAATTCTGCGCGAAAAATTCGGCGTTGAAACGCTGGCGTACGTAAAGCAGGTGCAAAAGATTTCTGCTGAGATCAACCCGGACACGGTCAAATTTTCTGAAGTAGAAGCCAATATCATCCGTTGCCCGAACCCGGTCGCCGCGGAAAAGATGATTCGCTTGATTGAAAAAATCCGGCGCGAAGGCAACACCGTTGGCGGTGTTATTGAAGGCATTGCGCGCGGTGTGCCGGTCGGTTGGGGCGAGCCGGTGTTCGACAAACTGGAGGCGGACCTGGCGAAAGCGATGCTGAGTTTGCCGGCGTGCAAAGGTTTCGAGAGTGGTTCCGGTTTTGCGGGCACGCTGTTGACCGGCCGCGAACATAACGATGCGTTTCGGGCGCGCAGCAAAAAAGTTTATACGACCACCAACCGTTCCGGCGGTATCCAGGGCGGCATTTCCAATGGTGAAACGATCTTTTTCCGTGCGGCGTTCAAACCCGTGGCGACCGTTATGCACGAGCAAGACACGGTGGATGAGCAACTCACGAATACGACCTTGAAAGGCCGCGGACGTCATGATCCGTGCGTGTTGCCGCGCGCGGTGCCGATGATCGAGGCGATGACCGCGCTGGTTTTGGTTGACCACGCATTGCGCCAGCGCGCACAGTGCGGTTGACATTTGTGCAGTAAAAGCGATTTTATTTCCATCACTTCATAACAAGATTATGCCAGAAAAGACGATTAATGAGATTTCCGCCGACGCGCGTCGGTTGTTCACCAAGGCGACCGAAGCCGCGCAACGCGAGAATGCGGATTACGCCATCGCGCTATATTGCCAGATTTTGGAAAAGGAACCGGGCTTCATTGAATGCCGCCGTCTGCTCCGCGCGGAACAGCAGCAGAAAGCCGGTGCTGGTGGCGGCGGCTTTTTCAAGAAGATGATGAGCGGCGCCGGTTCTTCGCCGCAGATCGCGAAGGCAAAAATGATCATCAGCAAAAGCCCGGCGGAAGCCATGGCCGTGGCGGAACAGGTCTTGAACACGGACCCGAACAGCCTGGCCGCCTTGCGGATTGTGGCGGACGCGGCGATAGCACTGGAATTGCCGCAAACGTCGGCCTTCGCCCTGGAAACCATGGTGAAAATTTCGCCCAAGGACAAGGCACTGGTGATCGAATATTCCGAACGGCTTTCTGAAAGCGGTGGCGACACGCGCAATGGTGAACGGGCTTTGCAGGAATTGATCCGCACGAGCGGTTACGATAGCGACCTGAATCAGGCGTTGAAAAATCTTTCCGCCCGCACGACGATGGATGAAGGCGGTTACAATGCTGCAGCCACGGGCAAGGCCTCGTTCCGCGACATGTTGAAGAACAAGGACGAGGCGGTTTTGCTCGAACAACAAAACCGGATCGTGAAGAATGAAAGCGTTGCCGACCGGCTCATCGGTGAGTATCAGACCCGGCTGCAGACGGAACCGAACAATCTCAAGATCATGCGTGAACTGGCCAAGCTTTACGCGGAAAAAAACCAGTTCCCTGAAGCCTTTGAGCTGTTCAATAAATTGAAAGCCTCTGATATGGCCAATGATCCGGCGCTCGACCGTGCCATCGGGGAAGCGACCATCAAGCAATTCGACTTTCAGATATCGCAAATAAACCCGTTTGCCCCGGATCATGCGGAGCAGGTCGCCAAGCTTACGACAGACAAGCAGACCTTTCAGTTGGATGACTGCCAGAAGCGGGTGGAACGATATCCCACCGACCTCGCGTTGCGTTTTGAATTAGGGGTGCTTTATTTCCGCGTCGGCAAGTATGCCGAAGCCATCGCTGAATTGCAGAAAGCGCAGCAGAATCCGCACAAGAAACTTTCGGCAATGAACTATCTCGCGCAGTGCTACGCCAAGCGCAAGATGTATGATTTTGCGGCGCGCACTTTCCAGAACGCCATCAAGGAAAAGCCGACCTTCGACGAAGAAAAGAAGGAGTTGGTTTACAACCTCGGCCTGGCACTCGAGGCCATGGGTAAAAAAGAGGAAGCCATTGAACAGTTCAAATTGCTCTATGAGCTGGACATCAGCTACAAAGACGTCGCGGCAAAGGTGGACGCCTATTACGCGGCCCAGTGAGAATCCAACGGCCATGCGCCGGTGGCTTTGCCTGATAATGTGCGCGCTCATGGCCATGGTTACCCGGCCGGTTTCCGCCGGGGTGGAAACCGAGCAGGTCATCCTGTTGCATGGGCTTTGCCGTACCAGCCGTTCGATGGAACCCATGGCGCGGGCATTGACCCAGGCTGGTTATCAGGTGCGCAATATTGATTATCCTTCGCGCACGGCCACCGTCGCCCAACTGGCAGAAAGCGTGATTGGCCCCGTCGTGGCAGCTGGCCAGCATAATGGCGTCACCCAAATTCATTTTGTTACTCATTCATTGGGCGGCATTTTAGTGCGTTACTATCTGGCGCATCATGCCATCACGAACCTGGGCCGCGTGGTGATGCTTGGCCCGCCGAATCAAGGCAGTGAAGTTGTGGACATGTTGCGTGGGTGGTGGCTGTTCAAAAAACTGAACGGTCCAGCCGGAAATGAATTAGGTACGGACCCCGGCTCAATCGTGAACCAATTGGGATCAGCCAATTTTTGTGTTGGCATCATCGCGGGAAACCGTTCGATCAATTGGATCAACAGCCTGCTGATTCCGGGATGTGACGACGGCAAAGTCTCCGTGGAAAAAACCAAGCTGGCGGGCATGACCGATTGGATCGAGCTGGCAACGTCCCACCCCTTCATCATGCGCAATTCAACGGCAATGGCTCAAACCATTTCATTTCTGCGTACCGGGAAATTTGATCACACCCTGACTGCCGGTCAGATGCGTTTTTCGTCGGC